>NZ_AJVB01000010.1:0-31470 GCF_000278445.1 Rhodococcus sp. R1101 | reverse complement strand
GAAGTGATGCTCGCGGTCGAGCACCTCGACTGGGCGGCCAAGAACGCGAAGAAGGTTCTGAAGCCGCGCAAGGTGCCCTCGGGTCTCGCCGGCTTCAATCAGGCCGCGACCCTCGAGTACAAGCCGCTCGGTGTCATCGGCGTGATCGGTCCGTGGAACTACCCGGTGTACACGCCCATGGGTTCGATCGCCTACTCGCTGGCCGCCGGTAACGCCGTCGTATTCAAGCCGAGCGAGCTCACCCCCGGCGTCGCGAAGTGGCTCGAGGACAAGTGGAACTCGATCGCTCCCACTCAGCCCGTCTTCCAGGTGATCACCGGTCTCGGTGAGACGGGTTCGGCGCTCGTGCGTTCGGGTGTCGACAAGGTCGCGTTCACCGGTTCCGGCCCCACCGCCCGCAAGGTCATGGCGGTGTGCGCCGAATCGCTCACCCCGCTCGTCGCCGAGTGCGGCGGCAAGGACGCGATGATCGTCGCAGCCGATGCGAACATCGACGAGGCCGTCGAGTTCGCGGCGTTCGGTGCCTTCGGCAATGCCGGCCAGACCTGTGCGGGTGTCGAGCGCATCTACGTCGAGGAGCCCGTCTACCGCGAGTTCCTCGACAAGCTCACTGCCACCGTCGAACGCGCGAAGCCGGGCGGCGACGAGAACTCGACCTACGGCCCCATGACGCTTCCCCGCCAGGTCGACATCGTCCGCAGCCACATCCAGGACGCTCTGTCGTCCGGCGGCAAGGCCGTCCTCGGCGGACTCGAGTCGGTGCAGGAGCGCATCGTCGAACCCGTCATCCTCACCGACGTGCCCGAGACCTCGGCCGCGGTACGCGAGGAAACCTTCGGCCCGACGGTCGTCGTCAACAGGGTCCGCGATCTCGACGAGGCCGTCGAGCGCGCCAACGGCACGAACTACGGCCTCGGAGCGTCGATCTTCACGCGCGACAAGAAGAAGGGCCGCCGGCTCGCCGAGCGCCTGCGCAACGGCATGGTGTCGGTCAACTCGGTTCTCGGTTTCGCCGCCATCGCGTCGCTGCCCTTCGGCGGCATCGGCGAGTCCGGCTTCGGCCGCATCCACGGCGCCGACGGCCTGCGTGAGTTCAGCCGTCCCAAGTCCGTCACGGTGGCGAGGTTCGGCTCGCCGCTCGAGCTCATGAGCCTCGAACGCCCGGAGCGCCACCTGAAGATCGCGAAGATCATGCTCGAGTACATGCACGGAAGGTGAGCCGATGACGACCACTCCCCCGCGCACTCGCAGCCGGAAGGCCGCCGTCGTCGCACATCCCGAGGCACGCGTCGAGAAGGCCGGTACGTTCCCGCCTCCGAACAGGGATCCGCGCCCCAAACGTGGACGGAGGGGCTGGGTCGAGGTGATCGACGGACTCGATCCGGTCACCCACCACCAGGACATCGTGCGGATCACCGCCGGCTACGAGTTCCCGTGGGACTACCAGCGGTCGCTGGAGTTCGCCCTGTTCCGCACGTACTGCGTGCCGAGCATCTCGGAGCTGCTCGCCCGCACCGGCGAGTTCGAGAAACGGCCGCAGAAGCGGTACGACGACACGGCGCTGCTCATGGCCGAGCTGGTCGAGCACGGTTACGACGCCGAGCGGGGACGCGAGTCGCTGCGCAACATCAACCGGATGCACGGCAAGTACTCGATCGACAACGACGACATGTTGTACGTGCTGTCGACCTTCGCGTACGACCCGCTCGACTGGATCGACCGTTACGGGTGGCGTCGTCTGCATCCGAAGGAGCGCCTGGCGTCGTTCTACTTCTACCGCCAGGTGGGCATCCGGATGGGCATCAAGGACATCCCGGAGTCGTTCCAGGAATTCCACCGGTTCAAGCTCGAGTACGAACGCGAGAGGTTCACCTACAGCGACGACAATCACGCCATCGGCACGTACACGCTGCGCCTGTTCCAGTCGTGGTACCCGAAGGTGCTGAACAAGGGCATCGAGAAGGTCGTCTTCGCGCTGATCGACGACCGCATGGCGTCGGCTTTCGGTTTCCCCGCGAGCTCGCCGCAGCTGACGGAGCTCGCCGAGGGCGCACTGCGGGCACGGTCGGCATTCGTACGGCGACTGCCGAAGCGACGTGTGTCGCTGTCGGCAGGCAATGCCGCGAACCGGACGTATCCGGGCTACCCCCTCGGCTACCGCCCGAGCGACCTCGGCGTCGAACACTGAATCCGGGCGAACACTCGATCCGGTCGAATACCGAGACCTGGGGACAGGAGGGGCGGCCCCGCATTCCGGTTTCGCGACCGGGGTACGGGGCCGTAACCGTCGCGGAGGAAGCCGGAGCGACTCAAGTCGTGACGGAACGCAGGGACTGCTTCGAGGGGAGCGCGAAACCCGAGACGAAGACCACCACGGCGCAGCCGGCGCACACGAGATAAGCGATCACGAAGCCCGCGGTGCCGATGCCGAGCCCACCGCCGACGGTGTGGGCCGCGAGCACCGATGCGACCACCGCGCTGCACACGGTGCTGCCCACGGTGCGGAGCAGGACGTTGACGCCGTTCGCCGCCGCGTTCTGCGACAGGGGCACCGCACCGAGCAGGAGCACCGGAAGCGTGCAGTACACGAGCGATGTGCCGATGGCCGCGACGAAGATCGCGGCCACCACGACCCACAGCGGTTTTCCGGGCACCGCGTGGACGCTGTAGCCGGCGAGCAGGAAGACCGCTCCCGTCATGATCGTGATCTTGGGCCCGAAACGCTCGGTGATCCGGGAGGCCACGATCGCGAAGATCATCATCGCGAAGCTTGCGGCGAGCTGGCATGCCGCCGCCTGGAGGATGGTCAGGTCGTATCCGGCTCCGTGTGCGGACGACGCCTGCAGCAGCTGGGTGGTGATGAGGGTGTTGCCGTAGAAGGCGAACCCGACGAGCAGCGCCGACAGGTGTGGTGCGAGGACGGAGCGGCGGGCCGAGACGCGGAGGTCGACGAGGGGGTTGCGGTTGCGTAACTGCTGCGCGCCCCACCAGCACGAACAGCAGTACCGCCGCGGCGAACGAGAGCAGCACCGCAGGACTCGTCCAGCCCCATGTGCTGCCTTGGGTGATGGGCACGAGCAGGCACACGAGAGCGGCGGACAGGCCGGCGGCGCCCACTGCGTCGAAACGGCCTCCGGTGCGGCTGCTCGACTCCGGGATGACGAGCCACGCCGCGAGGGCCACACCGGCCCCGATGGCGGCGGTGATCCAGAAGAGCAGGTGCCAGTCGGCGAACTGGACGATGGCGGCCGCGAACGGGATGCCGACCGCGGTGCCGATGCCGAGGGTGGAGCTGAGGATCGCGATGGAGCGCTCCACCCGATCGCGGGGCATGACTTCCCGGAGGATCGCCATGCCGATGGGCAGTACGGCTGCGCCGGCACCCTGCAGGCCGCGGGCGAGAATGAGCAGTCCGATGTCGGAGGTCAGCGCGCAGATCAGCGAGCCGAGGGTCATGAGCGAGAACGCGACGAGCAGCATGCGCTTCTTGCCGATCATGTCGGCGAGGCGCCCGAAGATGGGCGTCATCACCGCACCGACCAGCAGTGTGCTCGTCACCAGCCACGACACTGCGGTGGGTCCGGCGCCGGTGAAGCCCGGCATGCTCGGCAGGAGGGGCACCATGACGGTCTGCATGATGGCCTGGAAGACGGCTCCCACCGCGAGGACCGGGAAGACGAGGTGCCCCAGGTCGCGTCGCTTCTCCGCAGCTCCCGAGGCCGGGCGCGTCGGGGCGGAGGTGGCCCTGCCCGGTACGTGCAGGCGCAGAGGGAGCGAAATCGACATGACGTCCCTCCTCACCGAATAGGTAAATAGCCATTCACCACATTAGGTGAACGGCTATTTACCCTCAAGAGAGGTGACCAAAATCATTTCAGCCGCTAAGAACTGTCTCCGTCGAGCAGTCGCTGCACCAGCGGCGCGTACAGCGCCACCACTTCCTCGACCGTGCCGGTCGCGCGTTCCTGCATCATGCGGCGCCGCATGATCGCCAAACCCATCACCGCCGACATCGCCAGCTCGGCCCGGAGGCGGGCGTCCTGGCCCGGAAGCCGCGCGGCGAGGGCATCGATCATCTGCGTGGAGTAGTTGTCGCGGAGCATGCGGTTGCTTTCCTCACTGCTGCCCCCGCTCATGAAGAGGATGTTCATCGACAACGGCTTGTAGGGCTCGAGCGGGCGGGCGAGCATCGCGACCATCCTCTCCCCCAGGCTCTCGAGCGGACCGTCGAACAGCACCTGCGCGCCGTACTGGAAGTCGACGAGTTCCTCGTACAGTTGCTCCTTCGAGCCGAAGTACTTGATGATCAGCGGTGCGCTGACCCCCGCGTCCTCCGCGATGTCCTTGAGCGTGATGTCGCGATAGGGGCGCGTCGCGAACGCCTTCCCCGCGGCATCGATGATCAACTGCCTGGTCTCGTCGGAAGTCCGGCGGCGCTTCTCGGGCTCTCCCCGACGCGATGCCTCCGTGCCGCGCACGGTCACATCGCCCGCCTCCCCGACAGTGCTCGTCCCAGCGTCAGCTCGTCGGCGAACTCGAGGTCGCCACCCATCGGCAGACCCGAGGCGAGGCGTGTGACGCTCAGCCCCGGGAAGTCGCGCAGCATCCGCACCAGATAGGTGGCCGTCGCCTCGCCCTCCGTGTTGGGGTCGGTCGCGATGATCACCTCGGAGACGTCGACGCCGTCCTCCTGATTGCCGATCCGGGTGAGCAGTTCGCGGATGTGCAGCTGGTCGGGGCCGACGCCGTTGAGCGGGTCGAGTGCACCACCGAGGACGTGATAGCGCCCCCGGAACTCCCGGGTGCGTTCGATCGCCTGCACGTCCTTGGGTTCCTCGACCACGCAGATCACCGTGCGGTCGCGGCGAGGATCGGAGCAGATGCGGCAACGCTGCTGGTCCGAGACGGTGCCGCAGACCTCGCAGAACTGGACACCGTCGCGGATCCGCTGGAGCGCCGCCTGCAGGCGGTCGATCTCGGGCGGCTCGACCGAAAGCAGGTGGAACGCGATGCGCTGGGCACTCTTCGGACCGACGCCCGGAAGCTTGCCCAGCTCGTCGATGAGGTCCTGTACCGGTCCTTCGTACAACGCCGGCCTCTAGAAGCCGGGGAGGCCGGGGATTCCGCCGCCGAGCCCACCCGCGAGCGGACCGAGCTTCTCGGCCGCGATGTCCTGGGCCTTCGCCGAGGCATCGGCGATCGCACCGACCACGAGATCCTGCAGGGTCTCGACGTCGTCGGGATCGACGACCTTCGGATCGATCTTCACGGACACGACCTCGCCCGTGCCCTTCACCGTTGCAGTGACGAGACCACCGCCGGCCTGGCCGGTGACCTCCGCCTGCGCCATCTCGTTCTGCGCAGCGACGAGCTGCTGCTGCATCTGCTGGGCCTGGGCGAGGAGTTGCTGCATGTCGGGCATTCCACCACCGGGTTGCACGGCACGTCCTTTCTGAAGTGTGTACGCCAGCCTAGTCCCGGCGCATCGTGGTCGGCACGGACGCCGAGATCGACGAAACCGAGGTCAGTCGACTTCCTTCTTCAGGTTCTCGAGCACCTGCTGCTGGATCTTCCGCAGGCCGAGCGGCGCGAAGGTCTTCTCGAAGAAGCCCTTGACGCCTCCGGCACCCTTCCACTGCGTGAGCACGACGACCGTCGAACCCGTCCCGTTCGGCACGACGCTGTAGGTCGTCACGAGCGTGGAGTTCGCGTCGGTCTCCGTGACGGTACTGCCCTTCACCGACACGGTGGCCTGCACGTCGCGCTGACGCTTCTCCGTGGCCTGGAGGATCCAGTGCACGACCGTGCCGTCGCCGCGACCGCCGGAGATCACGCGGTAGTCGCGGTAGTGCTCGGTGAGGATGCGCGGACGGACCGTCTCGTAATCGGCGAGTGCGGTGAGTACCGCCTCGGGGGCGGCCGCCACCTGGATCGAACTGCTTGCGCTGACCTGTGCCATGAACGACTCCTTCTTCTTCGTGCGTGCTCGAATGTGCCTGTGACGACTGCATCCATCCTGCCTTCCGCCTTTCGGGACGGATGCGACCGCCGGGTCTATTGTGGACGTGCTACCGATGCGCCGCTCCGAGGAGTCGAATGCAGATGCCGAGATCGTCAGGTGTGAAGGTCCCGTACGGAGAGGCGGTACACCGGCACGGTGTCGACCGCCTGCTGCGTTCGTACCGCGCGATTCCGGTCGACGCGCCCGTGCGACTCGCCAAGAAGACGTCGAACCTCTTCCGAGCGCGCGCCGCGGTGAACGCGCCCGGACTCGACGTCTCCGGTCTCGGCGGGGTCGTCTCCGTCGATCCGCAGGCCCGCACCGCCGACGTCGCCGGGATGTGCACCTACGAGGATCTCGTCGACGCGACCCTGCCCTACGGTCTCGCTCCGCTGGTCGTCCCGCAATTGAAGACCATCACGCTCGGCGGCGCCGTCACCGGACTCGGCATCGAGTCGACGTCCTTCCGGAACGGTCTCCCCCACGAGTCGGTGCTCGAGATGGACATCCTCACCGGGTCCGGCGAGATCGTCACCGCCCGCCCCGAGGGCGAGACCGCCGATCTGTTCCACGGCTTCCCCAACTCCTACGGTTCCCTCGGGTACGCGACGCGCCTGCGCATCGAACTCGAACCGGTGAAGCGGTACGTCGCGCTGCGGCACCTGCGGTTCGACACGATCGCCGACCTACAGTCCGTCCTCGCACGGATCGTCGACGAGCGCACCTGGGACGGCACATCGGTCGACTATCTCGACGGGGTCGTCTTCTCGGCAGCCGAGAGCTACCTGACGCTCGGCACGCAAACCGACGAGCCGGGACCCGTCAGCGATTACACCGGGCAGGACATCTACTACCGGTCGATCCAGCACGTCTCCGTCAACCGCCCCAAGGAGGATCGACTCACGATCCGCGACTATCTGTGGCGGTGGGACACCGACTGGTTCTGGTGCTCACGCGCGTTCGGCGCCCAGAATCCGAAGATCCGTCGACTGTGGCCGAAGCGGTTGCTGCGCAGCAGCTTCTACTGGAAGCTCATCGCCCTCGATCACAAGTATTCGGTGGCCGACCGGATCGAGGCACGCAAGGGCAATCGCCCCGCGAGCGTGTCGTGCAGGACATCGAGGTTCCGCTCGAGCGCACCCGGGAGTTCGTCGAATGGTTCCTCGACGAGATTCCCATCGAACCGATCTGGTTGTGCCCCTTGAAGTTGCGCGACACCGAGTCGTCCCCGGAGGGCCGGCGGCCGAGCGCCTCGGACGCCCAGCGGCCGTGGCCGCTGTACCCGCTCGAACCGAAGCGCGCCTATGTGAACATCGGGTTCTGGTCGTCCGTTCCCATCGTGCCCGGCGCCGAGGAAGGCGCCGCCAACCGGTTGATCGAGAACAAGGTCGCCGAACTCGACGGGCACAAATCGCTCTACTCGGATTCCTACTACTCGAAGGACGAGTTCGAGAAACTCTATTACGGCGGTGGTGAATACCCCGCCCTCAAACAGAAATACGACCCTCGGTCCCGTCTACTGGACCTCTTCTCGAAGGCGGTGCAACGAAAGTGACCATTTTCAAGGCCGAGAACGATCGACCCACCGAGGACAAGCTCGCCCTCGCCCAGATCGTCGAGATCGTGACCGGCGGCGACATGCCGCTGCGCTTCACGGCCTACGACGGCTCCGCGGCGGGCCCGGCGAACTCCCCCTACGGCCTGCACCTCGCATCACCGAAGGGCGCGACGTACATCGCCACGGCTCCCGGCGATCTGGGCATGGCCCGGGCCTACATCTCGGGTGATCTCGAGGCGAAGGGCGTGCATCCCGGCAACCCCTACGAGTTGCTCGCTTCGCTCGGCGACCTGCACTTCGAGCGTCCCCCGGCACGCGTCCTCGCGCAGATCGCCCGGTCGCTCGGCACCGAACTGCTCAAGCCGATCGCGCCGCCGCCGCAGGAGCACCTGCCGCGCTGGCGCCGGATCGCCGAGGGTCTGCGCCACTCGAAGTCGCGCGACGCCGAGGTCATCCACCACCACTACGACGTGTCCAACGAGTTCTACGAGTACGTGCTCGGACCGTCGATGACGTACACCTGTGCCGTCTTCGAATCCCGGAACCAGAACCTCGAGGACGCCCAGGAGAACAAGTACCGTCTGGTCTTCGAGAAGCTGCGGTTGAAGCCGGGCGACCGTCTGCTCGACATCGGTTGCGGCTGGGGCGGAATGGTGCGGTATGCCGCTCGGCGCGGCGTGAAGGCCCTCGGCGTGACGCTCTCCGAGGAGCAGGCCGAGTGGGCGCAGAAGGCCATCGTCGAGGAGGGTCTGAGCGACCTGGCCGAGGTCCGGCACTCCGACTACCGCGACGTGACCGAGGGCGGGTTCGACGCCATCTCGTCGATCGGCCTGACCGAGCACATCGGCGTCGCCAACTATCCGGCGTATTTCCGGTTCCTCCACGACAAGCTGCGTGCCGGTGGTCTGCTGCTCAACCACTGCATCACCCGGCCGACCAACAACAGCCGGGTCAAGGCGGGCGGTTTCATCGACCGGTACGTCTTCCCCGACGGGGAACTCACCGGCTCGGGGCGCATCATCACCGAGGCGCAGAACATCGGCTTCGAGGTGATGCACGAGGAGAATTTGCGCGAGCACTACGCCCTGACGCTGAAGGGTTGGTGCGAGTACCTCGAGAAGCACTGGGAGGCGTGCGTCGCCGAGGTCGGTGAGGGCACGGCACGCCTGTGGGGCCTGTACATGGCCGGCTCCCGCCTCGGCTTCGAACGCAATGTGGTGCAGCTGCACCAGGTGCTGGCGGTCAAGCTGGGCGACGACAAGAAGCCGCAGACGCCGCTACGGCCCTGGTGGGTCGCCTGACCTCACCCGGTTTCATCGCATATCTTGGACGCGTGTTGCCGGATCTGGACCCGAGACCGCTCCCGAGCCGCCGTCGGTCGGCTCGGGAATCGGATTGGGATGCCATTCGTGCCTGGACGGACGACAAGTACATGCGGTTCGATGTACGGCCGACGGACCGCACAGCCGTCCCCGCATCGTCGATGTTCTCGGTACCGATCCACGACATCACCATGACGCGGTTCCGCTACGGCGTAGAAGTCGATCTTCGGAATTTCGATTCCGACGCAGGAAACATCCTGGTGTTGACCACGATCCGAGGCAGGACACGTCATGCGACAGGAACATACGACGAGACCGAATTGGGTGCGGGCGAGACGTTCGTCGCCGACTGCAGTCGGGTGGACTATCGGCTCGACGCAGATCCCGACCATCTCCAACTCAACCTGACGATCCCGCACCGCTTCCTGTCCGATCTCGCCCTGCAGTGGTGGGGCTACGTTCCCGACGAACGACTGTGGAGCCACCAGTGTGCGGTCGGAGGGCCGGACAGTGCGTGGCTCGCCCTGCTCGACTACGCCACAAGGACGGCTTCGACCGCCCCGGACGCTGTTGCCGAGGGCAGAATAGGCCACAATCTCCAGGAGATGCTCGCCGCTCACCTGCTCGACGAGTGGGCTCGCTCGGCGGGCATCGACCTCACCGGGCCCGCGCCGGTTGCCGCTCCTGGATACGTGCGGCTTGCTGTGCAGTACATCGACGAGCATGCGAAGAATCTGCCCACCGTCGCCGAGACGGCATCAGCAGTGGGCGTCAGTGTCCGTGCCCTCAACGGTGCATTCAAGAAATATGTGGGGACCTCCCCGCGGGCGTATCTGGTCGAGCAGCGACTGCGTGGCGTCCGTCGCTCTTTGAGCGCGGGGTCTCCTTCGGTGTCGTCCGCGGCCCACGAATGGGGGTACGTCAACATGGGTGTCTTCGCCGCGGCCTATCGGCGCCGGTTCGGAGAGAACCCGTCGGAGACCTTGCGTCGAGCGCGCACAGGCTAGACGCGTCATTCTTGCCGATTGCAGATATCCCCTACCGATCACAGACGTACAGAGCCGATCACATGTCCTACCTTCCATGCGTGTCACGCATCACACCGGAAGGACGGACATGCACACACTGGATCTCTCTGCTTTGACAACGAGTCTCGACGACGCTCTGGACCACGTCACCGCTTTTCCCGACGGGCCCGCTCTGGTTCCCGGCGTTGCAGCCGCGGTCACGCGCTCGACCGGGTCCGTGTACGAGGGGGCGTCCGGCGTCCGCTCGTTGAGCGATGCCACTCCGATGACCACGGATTCGGTACTCGCACTGTTCTCCACCACCAAGGCGATCACCGGAACAGTCGTACTCCAGTGCGTCGAAGAAGGACTGATCGACCTCGATGCTCCGGCATCGGAATACGTGCCGGACATCGCGGATCTCTCCGTCGCAGAGGGTTTCGACGAGTCCGGAGTCCTGACGCTGCGCGCTCCCCGCACGCCGATCACCACCCGAATGCTGTTGCTGCATACTGCCGGACTCGGGTACTCGTTCTTCGACGACACCTATCACCGTCTCTCGGTCGCGGGCGTCCACCCGAGCGTGATCACAGCAACTCGTGCGGCGCTGCAGACGCCTCTGCTGTTCGAGCCCGGTACCCGGTGGAACTACGGATCCAACATCGACTGGGCGGGGCTCGTGGTCGAAGCCGTTCGCGGAAAGCGACTCGGCGACGTCATGACAGAACGCGTCTTCCGTCCACTGGGGATGAGTGACACCGCATTCACCATGACCCCCTCGATGCAGGAACGACGAGCAGAGATCCACCAACGCAGGGAGGACGGGACGCTCGTGCCGACCGGTCTGGTGCTGCCGCAGGAGCCCGAAGTGGATATGGGCGGTCACGGCCTGTACTCGACCATCGGTGATTACACCCGATTCCTACAGATGTGGTTGAACGACGGTGAGGGTGAGTACGGTCGAGTGTTGCGGCCGGAGACTGTGGCGAAAGCTGCGATCAGCGGTCTCGGCGACCTTCAGGTGACAATGCTCCCAGGAGTCGAGCCCGAGCTCTCGAATGACGCGGAGTTCTTTCCGGGCCAGCGGAAGACGTGGTCGTACTCCTTCATGGTCAACGAGGAACAAGCGCCCACCGGCCGCAGCGCAGGGTCCCTGAGCTGGGCGGGACTGGCAAATCTGTACTACTGGATCGACCGTCGTGCCGATGTCGCCGGAATCTGGGCAGCACAGGTGCTCCCCTTCGCCGACCGTGCCTCCGTCGGTGGATTCCTGGAGTTCGAGTCGCGCGTCTATCGCGCACTGGGCTGAGAAAGGGCTCCCGACGCCGTGGCGTCGGGAGCCCTTCCGTGCAACCGTCGTGTGCGTCAGCTGCGCAGCGACGCCGGCGGGGTGAAGCGTTCGCCGTACTTGGCGGCGAGTTCCTCGGCCCGCGCGACGAAGCCTTCCTTGCCACCCGGGTAACCGACGATGTACTGAGCGACACCACCGGTCCAGGCCGGGAAGCCGATGCCGAAGATCGAGCCGATGTTGGCGTCGGCGGTGGTCTCGAGAACACCCTCGTCGAAGCACTTCTGGGTCTCGATCGCCTCGGCGAAGAGCATGCGGTCGATCAGATCCTGCAGCGGCACATCGAGGGTCGCCTCGGTCTTGAAGTGATCGCGCACACCCTGCCAGATGCCCTGGCGCTTGCCGTTCTCGTCGTACTCGTAGAAGCCGGCCTTCTCGAGACGACCCGGACGGCCCTGCTCGACCATCCAGTCGACCACGTCGAGTGCGGGATGACGCGTGGTGCCGAGCTTGGTGTCGCCCTGCTTGGCGGCCTCCTCGGTTTCCTTCGCGATCTTCTGCATGAGCTTCATGTTCAGCTCGTCGGTCAGCTGCAGCGGCGGAGCAGGGTAACCCGCCTGCGAACCGGCCTGCTCGATGGTCGCGGGCTCGATGCCCTCGCCGAGCATGGCGATGGCCTCGTTGACGAAGGTGCCGATCACACGCGAGGTGAAGAAGCCGCGACTGTCGTTGACGACGATCGGGGTCTTGCGGATCGCGAGCGTGTAGTCGAACACGCGGGCCAGGGCCTCGTCGGAGGTCTTCTCACCCTTGATGATCTCGACCAGAGGCATCTTGTCGACCGGCGAGAAGAAGTGGATACCGATGAAGTCCTCGGGACGCTTGACGCCGGTCGCGAGACCGGTGATGGGCAGCGTCGAGGTGTTCGAGCCGAGCAGCGCGTCGGGATCGACGATGTCTTCGATCTCCTGGAACACCTTGTGCTTGAGCTCGGTGTTCTCGAACACCGCCTCGATGACGAAGTCGACGCCCGCGAAGTCGGCGGGGTCGGCCGTCGGCGTGATGCGGTCGAGCAGAGCCTTCGACTTCTCCTCGGTGGTCTTGCCACGCGAGAGAGCCTTGGCCTCGATCTTCTCCGAGTAGTTCTTGCCACGCTCGGCGGCCTCGAGGGTGACGTCCTTGAGGACGACCTCGTAGCCGGCCTTGGCGGAGACGTAGGCGATGCCGGCGCCCATCATGCCCGCACCGAGAACGCCGATCTTCTTGATCTCGCGCTTCGGCACGTCCTTCGGACGCGAAGCGCCCGAGTTGATGGACTGCATGTCGAAGAAGAACGCCTGGATCATGTTCTTCGCGACCTGGCCGGTGGCGAGTTCGACGAAGTACCGCGACTCGATGGTCGACGCATTGTCGAAGTCCACCTGCGAGCCCTCGACGGCGGCGGCCATGATGGCGCGCGGAGCCGGCATCGGGGCGCCCTTGATCTGCTTGCGCAGGTTCGCGGGGAAGGCCGGGAGGTTCGCGGCGAAGGCCGGGCTGGAGGGGGTGCCGCCGGGTATCTTGTAGCCCTTGACATCCCACGGCTGGACGCCGCCCTCGGGGTTGGCCTTGATCCATTCCTTGGCGGCCGGAACGAGTTCCTCGACGCTGCCCACGACGTCGTGGACGAGGCCGATCTCCTTGGCCTTGACCGCGTTGTACTTGTTGCCCTGCAGCAGAACCGAGAGCAGCGCCGTCTGGATGCCGAGCAGGCGCACGGTGCGGGTGATGCCACCGCCACCGGGGAGCAGGCCGAGGCTGGCCTCGGGCAGACCGATCTGCACGCCCTTGACATCGGCGGCGATGCGGTGATGCGTCGCGAGGGCGATTTCGAGGCCGCCACCGAGAGCCGCGCCGTTGATGGCGGCGACGACGGGCTTACCGAGGGTCTCGAGACGACGCAGGTCGGCCTTGATGCCCTGAACCTCGTCGAACGCGGCCTGCGCGTCGTCGGGGCCGATCGCGATGATGTTACGCAGGTCGCCGCCGGCGAAGAAGGTCTTCTTCGCGGAGGTGATCACCACACCGGTGATGGAGTCCTGCTCCTCGTACAGACGGTCGACGGTGGCCTTCATCGACGCCTTGTACAGCTCGTTCATCGTGTTGGCGCCCTGGTTGGGATCGTCGAGTGTCAGCACGACGATGCCGTCGGCGTCCTTATCCCAGGAAATCATGTTGTCGCTCACTGTTTTTCGAATTCCTTCCGGTGTCAGACGCGCTCGATGATGGTGGCCACACCCATGCCGCCACCGATGCACAGGGTGACGAGGGCGCGCTTGGCTCCGCGGCGCTCGAGCTCGTCGATCATGGTGCCGGTGATCATGGCGCCGGTGGCGCCGAGCGGGTGGCCCATCGCGATGGCGCCGCCGTTGACGTTGAGCTTCTCGTCCGGGATGTTCAGGTCCTTCTGGAACTTCAGGACGACGGAGGCGAACGCCTCGTTGATCTCGAACAGGTCGATGTCGTCGACCGTCAGGCCCGCCGAGGCGAGAACCTTGTGCGCGGCCGGCGTGGGGCCGGTGAGCATGATCGTCGAGTCGGCACCGGAGGTGGCCGTGGCGACGACGCGGGCACGCGGGGTCAGACCGAGATCCTTGCCGGCCTGCTCGGAACCGACGAGCACGAGTGCCGCGCCGTCGACGATGCCCGAGCTGTTGCCGCCGTGGTGGACGTGATCGATCTTCTCGACGAAGTGGTACTTCTGCTGCGCGACGGCGTCGAAGCCGCCCATCTCACCGATGGTCGCGAACGACGGCTGCAGCTTGGCGAGGCCCTCGAGGGTGGTGTCGGGGCGCATGTGCTCGTCGTGATCGAGGATCGTCAGACCGTTCTGGTCCTTGACCGGCACGACCGACTTGGAGAAGTAGCCGCCCGACCAGGCTGCCGCGGCGAGCTGCTGCGAGCGCAGTGCGTAGGCGTCGACGTCCTCGCGGGTGAAGCCCTCGATGGTCGCGATGAGATCGGCGGAGATGCCCTGGGGAACCAGGTAGCTGTCGTAGTTGGTGGCGGGATCGAGCATCCACGCGCCACCGTCGGAGCCCATGGAGACACGCGACATGGACTCGACGCCGCCGGCGAGAACGAGCTCGTCCCAGCCGGAGCGGACCTTCTGCGCAGCCATGTTGACGGCCTCGAGGCCCGAGGCGCAGAACCGGTTGATCTGCACGCCGCCCGTGGTGGCCGGCAGGTTCGCGATGGTGACAGCGGTGCGGGCGATGTCGGCACCCTGATCGCCGACGGGGCTGACGACACCGAGGATCAGGTCGGAGATGCGGTTCTCGTCGAGATCGGGGAATCGAACACGCAGCTCGTCGATCAGGCCCGTAACCAGGGAGATCGGCTTGACGGAGTGCAGCGAGCCCGTCTTCTTGCCTCGGCCGCGTGGTGTTCGGATGGCTTCATAGATGAATGCCTCGGTGGTCACAGTGCGCAGGTTCCTTCCCGTGCTTGCGGAGCGACGGCACCCACGGCCCTGCAGAGGGCCGCCGTGCCCAACCTCCCCCACGGTAGAAGCGGGCACCCCTCGACCGTAAGGACCGAAGCGATCGGTGTCCGTGACCGAACCGAACGTCCGCAAACCCGTTACGGGACCACCGCCGCCCGCAGGTGCGGCCCCGCATGCACGACTTCTCGCAGCGCATCGAGGGGGACGGGGGTGTCGACGAGCTCGTCCCACGGGTAGACGGCGACCGTGCGGGACAGGAACGCCACGGCCTCGCGCAGGTGCGCGGGTTCGTAGTTGTGCACCCCGCTGATGGTGAGCCACCGGCGCACGATCGCCTCCGGATCCACGGGAACGGCGGGACCGGGCGCCACCGAGCCCGCGAGCACGAGGTGCCCGCCCACATCGAGGCGCGACACGAGCGACGCGATCGCGTCCGCCGAACCCGAGAAGTCGAGAGCGATATCGGCAGGACCACCGTCGTCGAGAACCGCGCCGAACCGTTCGGCGCGTGCCGCGCGCTGCGGGTCGATGTCCACGATCGTGACGTCGGCGCCGGCTTCAGCACACATGGCGACCGCCGTGACGCCGAGCATCCCGGCCCCGCACACCACGACCCTGCGGCCGTCGAGATCGCCGGCCGTCTCGACCACCGCGACAGCCGTCGCGGTCGCACACGAGGCCGGAGCTGCGACGACGTCGGGCACCGCGGCAGGGACGGGCACGGTCGTCGCGCCCGCGGGCAGCACGATGTACTCGGAGTAGGTACCCGACAGTGGCCACGGGCCGGTGAACGGTTCGTGACCGACCTTCGTCACCGACCTGCACTTGGCCGTGCGTCCGGATCGGCACCGGTCGCAGTCGTGGCACACGCACGTCACGCTCCACACGATGCGCTCCCCCACCGCCGCGGAGGCGTGCGGACCGGCAGCGACGATCTCCCCCACCCCTTCGTGTCCGAGCACCGAGGGCGCCGGTCCGGGGCGGCGCCCGGACACGGTGTGCAGGTCGCTCCCGCACACCGTGGCGAGCCGGACACGCACGAGCAGCTCGCGGTAGCCGAGGACGGGTACCGGCACCTGCCGCAGCTCGAGGCCCGTCCCGGTCCACACCGCCGTACGGCTCACACGACCTTCGAGCGGATCCATCCCGACATCCTTTCGATGACGTACACGACGGCGAACACGATGACGACGATCGCACCGGCGAACTCGAAGTTCAGCGTCCGGACCGCTTCGAAGAGAAGGAATCCCACGCCACCCGCACCGACGACACCGAGGACGGTCGAGGTGCGGATGTTGACGTCGAGCAGGTACAGCGTCGACCCGACGACCGACGGAACCACCTGAGGGATCACTGCGGCGAAGAGAGTCTTCCACCATCCGCCGCCGACGGCGCGGACCGCGTCGAGCGGCCCGGCGTCGATCTCCTCGACCGCGTCGGCGACGAGTTTGCCGAGGAATCCGACGGAACCGACGGCGAGCGCACACGCACCGGCGACCGGACCGAGTCCGATGGCGGCCACGAAGATCACCGCGAGTACGAGTTCGGGGATCGCCCGCACCACGAGGATCACGGCACGAGCGGTGGCATAGACGGTGGGATGCGGAGACACGTTGTTCGCCGCCAGGATTCCGAACGGAAGCGACAGCACCGCACCGACGGCGGTGGCGACCGCGCCGATCGCGAGGGTCTGCAGCACCGCGTCGACGAGATCCGAACCCACCGCGGTGAAGTCCGGTGGAACGAGCCGTGTGAAGACCTCGAGGGACGGTCCGATCCAGGTGAACAGATCACGCGGATCGATACGGAGAGCGAACAGAGCGGCCGCCGTGGCCGCGATGACGGTGGACGAGAAGATGATACGCGAGAGACGTTCTCGTCCAGGGGCGTTCGCGGACGGAGTGAGCAGAGCGCGCCGGACGACGATGGCGACGACCTCCATCGCCGCGATGATCACCAGGATCACGCAGACGATTCCGAGTGCACGTGGATAGACCAGTCCGCGCAGTGCGTCCTGCAACGCGAAGCCGATTCCGCCGGCTCCGACGAAACCGAGGACGACGGAGGTTCGGAGGTTGATGTCGATCCGGTAGACGAAGTTGGCGGTCCAGGACGGGACGACCTGCGGCAGAACCGCGTTGATCATCTCCCGGACGTATCCGACGCCGGTGCTGCGCACCGCCTCCCTCGGACCTGCGTCGGTCTGTTCGATCGCGTCGGCGAACAACTTGCCGAGCATGCCTATCGAGTGGAGAGCCAATGCCAGAACACCGGGCAGGACACCGATTCCGAGTGCGCGGACGAACAGGACCGCAAACAGCAGGTCGGGCATGGCGCGGCAGAACGTGATGATCGCGCGGGCGACGCGGTGCAGCGCCGGATGCGGTGTCGTGTTGCGCGCAGCCAGGAACGCGAGCGGTACGGATGCGATCGCCGCGAGGACGGTGCCGAGCACCGCCATGAGCAGCGTCTCGAGGGCGAGCACACCGATACGGCCGGGGTCGTCGAGCCGCGGCGGCAGCATGCGTTCGATCAGGCCGGCCGTCGAGTCGAGCCCGTCCAGCAAGGTTGTGGGAGCGAAATCGATGTACGCGGCCGACGCGACGACCACGACCGCGACGACGGCCCAGCCGGCGGTGATCGTCCGCCGACGGTCACGACCGGCGTCGTGGGGCCTCGTCTCCGTGCGGGCCGGGGTGAGGATGCTCATGCCGACCGTGCTCCGAGAGAGCCGGAGGCAGGTTCGACGCGCTGGTAGATCTCCATGGCCTCGTCGCGGGAGAGCCCGACCGCCGGGCGATCGAGCACCTTACGACCGTCCCGCAGGCCGACGATGCGGTGTGCCCAGCCGAGTGCGAGGTCCACCTGGTGCAGCGTGCACACGACGGTGAGCTTGTCTTCCATGCATACCCGGAACAGCAGATCCATGACCACGCCGGCGTTCTCCGGATCGAGGGAGGCGACGGGTTCGTCGGCGAGCAGCACCGTGGGCCGCTGCATGAGGGTCCGTGCGATCGCGACGCGCTGCTGCTGGCCTCCCGACAGGGTGTCGGCACGCCGGTCCGCGAGGTCGGCGAGACCGACCCGGTCGAGATGCTCCCGCGCCTCGACGCGCATGGTCTTCGGGTAGGTGAGCGCCCCGTAGCGGGGCAGCGACAGTCTGCCGAGCCCTCCGATGAGCACGTTCTCGAGGCAACTGAGCCGTCCGACGAGATTGAACTGCTGGAAGACGAATCCGACGTCCTTGCGCAGCGACCGCAGCTCGCGGCGCGACGCGAGGTCGACCCGTGTACCGGAGACGTCGATCCTGCCCTCGGTGACGGGGTGCAGACCGTTCAAGCACCGGAGGAAGGTCGACTTCCCCGAGCCCGACAGACCCAGCAGGACGACCAGCTCGCTGCGGTGCACGTCGAGATCGACGCCGGACAGCGCGGTGGTGGTGCCGAATTCCTTGGTGACGCCGCGGGCGGAGACGACGAGGTCGTCGCCGGCGACCTGGTGGGTGGGATCGATGCTCATCGTCAGCCCTTGCACTTCTCGGATTCGGTGATCTCGCAGACGTGGCGGACCCCGTCGTAGTCGGCGTCGGTCGCAGTCACGACACCCCAGGCACGTTCGTCGGTGATGCGGCATTCGCCGTCGCAGTATCCCTGGGCGAGCAGGTAGTCGGCGTTGCCCTTCTCGGTGAGGATGGCGGCGAGTCGTTCGGTGACCTCGGTGCCGAGGGAGTTGTCGGCGACGAACAGGGATCCGGCGATCGTCTCGGATTCCCAGACCTTCTTCAGTTCGCCTTCCCGGAGGTCGCCGCTCTCGATCATCGTCCGGTCGACCATGGTGTCGAACGCGAAACCGGCGTCGCAGTCGCCCGCTGCGATCGCCAGGGCGGAAGCGTCGTGCCCACCGGCGTAGACGGGGGTCAGACCGGCGACGAGATCCTGCTCGGTTCCCGACTCGACGACTCCCGCTTCGATGAGTCCTGCCGAGGGGTACAGGAATCCGGACGTCGAACCGGGATCGACGAAGCACACGTCCTTGCCGGCGAAGTCTTCGATGCTGTCGATTCCGGAGTTGCCGGACTGCGTCAGACCGTAGGAGCGGTAGCCGGGCTCGGCGTCCGGGTCCTGGACGACGGCACCGAGCGGAGTGGTGTCGGCGCCGTTGAGTTGCGCCACGACGTACGCGAAGGGACCGAAGAAGGCGAGGTCGACGTTGTCGGCGATCATGCCCTCGACCACACCCGCGTAATCGGAGGCCTGGACGAACTCGACGGTGGATCCGGTCTCGTCCTCGAGCATCGTCAGCAACGGCTCGTAACTCGATTTCAGATCGGACGAGTTCTCGGCGGGAATCGCACCGAGCGTGATGGTTTCGGGAAAGCCTTGTTCGTTGAGCGTGTCGGGATCCGAACCGCCGCAGGCGGTCAGAGCGAGGGTGAGACCGGCGGCGAGACCGGCGGAGACGGCGGCTCGGCGAGACGACAGGGAACGCATGGGAAGGGTCCTTCGAGTCGGCAGGTCAGGAGAGGATCAGGGCGGGCAGAGCAGCGATCGAGTCGAGAACGTGGGTGGCACCGGCTTCGCGGAGTGTCGCCTCGTCGTGGGCTCCTGTGCGCGTGCCGGCGACGACGGACGCTCCGGACCGCAGACCCGAGAGCACGTCGCCGGCGGTGTCACCGACCACGGCGATCTCGCGGACGTCGTCGGTGCCGGTGCGCAGCAGCGCGGTGAGGATCATGTCGGGGTAGGGACGACCGCGACCGGCGTCGGCGGGCGTGAGGGCGATGTCGGCGAGGTCGCGCCAGCCGAGTGCGTCGAGTAGCCGGTCCTGGGTGGAGCGGCTGAATCCGGTGGTGAGTGCGACTTTCACGCCTGCCTCGCGCAGTTGCGTGATCGTCTTCTCCGCGCCCGGAATCGCGGTGACGTCCCCGGCGTCGACGAACCGTTCGTAGGCGCGTTCGAAGGCGTCGTTGGCGATCCGGGCGCGCTCGTCGCTGCCGAACAGGGCGCGGAAGACGACGATCTTCGACTGTCCCATCGTGTCGAGGACGTATCGGCGCGCGTCGTCCCGCTCGGGGCCGCTCTCGGGAAGGCCGACGGCGGTGGCCGCTTCGTCGAAGGCGCGGACGACGAGTCCGTCGTCGGCGACGGTGGTTCCGGCCATGTCGAGCACGGCCAGTCGGATGGTGGTCATGATCTTCTGCTCCAAGGGTTTCGGGAGTCGGTCAGAGTCCGAGCAGGTCGGCGGTCTCTTCGCCGAGATAGGGGCCGAGTGTCATACCGCGGCCACCCGGACCGGCGACGACCCACACGTCCTCGTCGGCCTTCGCGCGGTGGACGAGCGCGGTGGGATCGGTGCACTGGCTGTAGACCCCTGCCCAGCGCCGGACGACGGGCGGCAGACGGCGACCGAGGAGTTCTTCCGTGACGGCGGTGAGATGGTCGTAGGGTTCCTCGTCGACGTCGAAGTCGAACGGTTCGTCGTAGGCGTGGGTGTCTCCGATGGTCAGGCCGCCGTGCAACCGTTGGACGCACAGCAGCTGCATGCGGTGTTGCTCTGCGACGGGGCGTTGCTGTTCGGCGGCGGTGAGATCGTCGAGGGCGGTACCGGCGAATCCCGGGTAGTAGCGGAGACTGTCGCCGTCGGCGATCGAGGTGGTGAGCGGTTCGTCCAGTGGCGCGGTCTGCATCATCTGCAACCGGACCCGGCGCAACGGCAGGTCGCCGGCGAGATCGCGGGCCAGGCCACCGAGTGTCGCGCCGGGGCAGGCGAGAACGAGATCGACCTCGTGCACGACACCGTGATCGTCGCGTACCCGGACCGTCCCGTGCGGTGTGCGGGAGACGTCCCGGGCCTCGGTGGACGGCAGGAACCGGTAGCGGCCCGACGTGGCGAGATGTTGCCGGATCGCCGGAAGCGCGATGCGGGACTCGACGGCGGCGTCGGTACCGCAGTGCAGTGCGGCGACGAATTTCCCACGGAGCGCAGGGTTGACATCGCGCGCTTCGTCGGCGTCGAGAAGTGTGAATCCTCGTCGGCCCGCGTCGTCACGCGCGACGGCCTCCTCGGCGACGGCGACCTCGGCGGCGGTGCGCAACAGCGTCAGTGAGCCGTTCGCCCGGAAGCCGACATCGGGCACGCGCGCGCCGAGGTCCTCCCACAGTTCCCGGGACCGGAGGGTCGCGTCGAGTTCACCGCGCGTGCGGCCGGAGACCCAGACGAGACCGAAATTGCGCACGGTGGCACCGCGCGCTTCCGGTTCGCGTTCGAGATGCAGGACGTCGTGTCCGCGACGGACGGCGGCGTCGGCGTGTGCGGTGCCGAGGATGCCACCACCGATGATCAGGATTCGCATGGCTGCAACAGTGGGGCATGGTCTAGACCAGATGGGGGTGGTTCGGCGAACGCACGGTGAACAGTTGGTATAGACCGGAATTCGGTTACGCTGGATGTGTGGCCACCGTCGTTCGCGAAGCGCGCACCCTCAAGCACCAGGTCGTGCGCCGCCAGGTCGAGTGTCTTCTCGACCAGCTCACCGTGGGAGACCAGGTGCCCTCCGAACGCGATCTCGCCACCCGATTCGACGTCGCCCGCGAAACCGTCCGCCAGGCACTGCGCGAACTGCTCGTCGACGGCCGCATCGAACGACGGGGGCGCAGCACCGTCGTCGCCGGACCGAAGATCGTCCAACCCCTCGTCATCGGTTCCTATACCGAAGCCGCACTCCTCGAAGGACGAAGCGCGGGGCGTGTGCTGGTCGCGTGGACCGACCTCGTCGCCGACGACGAAACGGCCTGCCGCCTCGGCATCGAGGCCGGAGACCCCGTCCTCGAACTCGAACGTGTCCTGCTCACCGACGGGGTGCACGTCGGACTCGAACGTACCCGGCTTCCCGCACACCGCTTTCCGGAGCTGCGCCGGACGCTGGATCCGTCGTCGTCGCTGTACGCCGCGATCCGCGCCTGCGGGATCACGTTCGCGCGGGCGGTCGAGAAGATCGAGACCACACTGCCCGACGCGCGCGAAGCGGCCCTGCTCGACGCCGACACCCGCACACCCATGTTGTTGCTCGAACGGATCTCCTACGACGAGAACGACGTCCCCATCGAACATCGCCGCTCGCTCTATCGCGGCGACCGGATGTCGTTCGTCACGACCGTCACTCCCTGAGCAGCAGGTCGGTCGACGCCCAGGCCTGCTTCCCGCGCACGGACGATCGCGCTCGCCCGGTCGGATGCACCGATCTTGCCGAGGATGTTGGACACGTGGTTGCGCACCGTCTTCTGGCTGAGTATCAGTCGCCGGGAGATCGCCGCATTGTCGAGTCCGCGCGCCACGAGATCGAAGATCTCCCGTTCACGTTCGGTCAGATCCGGGAAGGCGGCCGCAGTGTTGCGGGATGTCGACACCGCCGCAAGGGCTTTCGCGGCGACCGCCGCGCCGACGATCATCTCCCCGGCGGCCACCGCCCTGATCGCCCGTTCGACCCCCGACGGATCGGCCCCCTTGACGAGATAGCCGGAGGCACCGGCGCGGATGGATGCGACCAGGATGTCCTCGTCCTCGTGCATGGTGACCATCAGGATGCGGGTGCCCGGGACCTTCCGGAGAATGCTGCGGGTCGCGTCGATCCCCGAGCCGTCGCCGAGTTCGATGTCCATGAGCACGACGTCGATGTCGGCGTTCACGCCTTCGAGTGCCTCCCCTACCGAACTGGCCTGGCACACCACGTCGATCCCGTCGAGGGTTCCGAGGAGCGCGGCCATACCGAGGCGGAAGACGGGATGGTCGTCGACGATCGCGACGCGTATCACCGGGTTGTCGCTCTCGACTCGGACCAGGGTAGCCGCGCGCGCACCACGACACCGCGCGGTTCGCCGGATTCGATGCCCACCGTCCCACCGACCTCCCGGGCCCGTTCACGCATGCTCGGCGTGCCCACGCCGACGCGTGCGTCGGCTGCGAGTCCGCTCCCGTCGTCGACGATGTCGAGTGCCAGAACGTCGCCCTCCGCCGCGACCCGCACCGTGCACTCGTCGGTACCGGAATGCCGCCGGGCGTTGATGATCGCCTCGGAGGCGATGCCGTATGCGGCCCACGCGACAGGGCCGGACATCCCGGCCGGGAGGTCGGCCTGCAGGTGGACGCGGAATCCCGCGCGGGCGTGCGTGATCACGAGCTCGTCGAGGGCTGCGGTGAGACCGAGTTCGTCGAGGACCGGGGGCAGCAGGCTGCGCGAGAGTTCGCGGACACCGTCGACCTGGCGGTCGAGTTCGCGGAGCAGCTCGTCGACGAGCACGGCCGCGGCCTCCGGATCGGTGGTGACGAGATTGCGTGCCCCCTGCAGACCGAGCCGCACTCCGGCGAGCGACGGCCCGAGTCCGTCGTGCAGTTCGCGGCGGATGGTGCGGCGTTCCTCGAGCCGGACCTCCGTGAGGCGCCGGCGGGCGTCGTCGAGGTCCTCGGCCGACCGCAGTACCACCAGTCCGGCATCGACGACGGTCGCGAGTTCGGTCAGCGCCCGCCGGCTGCGGGCCCCGAGCGATTCACCCGGCGGTGCGGTGACGGCGAGGATCGCGTCGCCCGAGCCGACCGGCACCTCCTCGACAGGTCCCGAGGCGGTCCCCCAGCGCGCGATGACGTCATCCCCACGGCGCACCTCGACCGATTCGAGGCGCAGCGCGGTGCCGATGCCGGCGGCGAGTTCACCCAACAGCAGGTCGGGAGAATCGGCGCCGGCGAAATGCCGCCCGAGAATCCGTACGGCGCGCGCCGGGTCGACACCGTCGCCGTAGACGAGCCGGTGCACCCTCCGGCCGAGCCACATCCGCACCGGTTGCACAGCGAGGGCGACGGTGGTGGCCCCGACCGCCTGGGCGAACACCGATTCGTTCGGGAGCACCAGCGAGACCGCGACCGTCACCGCGAGATAGCAGGTGACGAGCACGGCGGTGAGACTGCCGGCGAGAGCGGCGCGTCCGACCGCGAGGTCGATGCCCCAGAGTCGTTGGCGCAACACGACCGCGAGGATCGCGACCGGATAGAAGGCCTGCGTCGCGAGGTGGAGCAGAGGGGTGAGCATCCACGGCACATCCGGCACCGCCAGCGGGATGTACGAGGCCGTCATGAGCGCACTGCCGAGAGCGAGCCATCCCATCCCGGATCGTTCGGCCGCCGGGGCGTGACGGCGGCGCCACTCGACGTGTCCGGCGGTAAGGAAACCTACGGCCACAACGGGTCCGACGAACCAGATGTCGGCGATGCCGGTGAACGTGCGCGCCCAGAAGAACCAGGCGATCGTCACGACACCGGCGAGAACCCCCGCTCGCGCCACCGGGCCGGCGGGACGATCGCGGACGAGCCACGGCACCACCAGGAACAACGCGAGCGTCCCGGGGATCCAGGTGGTGTTCTGCAGCGGCCCGAGGAATCCCACCGGAAGTTCGGGACGGACGAAGGCGAGCTCGGTCCAGCTGTAGGACACCGCTGCCAGGCCCACCCCGATCGACGCGACGGCCAGCAGGATCGGAACGGCATGGACGCGACGGGCGAGGATCACACCGGCGACCGTCCCGTAGACGGCGGCACCGACCACGTCCACGAGGAAGAACAGCTGGTCGGAGTCGAGTACGGGACGGGCCGCGACGAACACGACCACGGCCGCGACGGCGAGCAGCCAGGAGGCGACGGCCACGACGGCGGCGGGTACCGGAGCCCCGGTACCCGCCGATCCGTTCGCTGTGGCTGTGTCCTTCATGGTGCGGTGAGTATGCACCACTGTGTCCTTGATGCGGCAGGTATACGCCGCTGGGCCGCTCGCAGTGGTACTAACGTGCACGCCGGTCCGTGAGAGCGAACCCGACACCGGCCACCAGCACCCACACCGGGCCGGTGAAACCCGCCATGTACTGCAGCGGGGAGATGCCGAGGAGCAGCGTCAGGCCACCGAGAACGATGCTCGCCCAACCGATCCACCGAGGTGCCGCACGGTGACGCAGGGCTGCCACCGCGACCGCGACGCCGCTCACTCCGGCCCCGACCCACAGCCACGGGATGGTGCCCATCCAGTGCGAGGCGAAGACCGCGACCTCGGGCACCATCCGATCGGTGTTCCCGAGCCCGAACAGCAGCTCGGTGTCGAGCCCCGTGCCCATGAGTGTCGCGACCGAGGTGAGCACGAGCCCGAAGGCCGCGACCGTCGGCACGAGGCCGAACTCCGGAGTGCCCGCGCGCAGTCGGCGCTGCAGGCCCGCCGCGAAGACGAGCAGCAAGGCCGTCGACACCATCAACGTCAGGTGCATGACGAGCATGGCCGTGCGCTGCCCGGCGAACTCGGTCATGATCGCCGCCGCGTTGCCGGCGGTGCGCTCGTCGTACGCCGCACCCATGGCCATGCTCGCCTGGATGCCCACGACGCCGGCGAGTCCGGCGGCGGCACCCGTCCACGCCCAGATCGAGCCGGGGCCACGAGGGTCGGGGGTGATCGGCGTGAGAGGTTCGGTCTCGGTGCCGAGAGTCTTCATGAGGGTCCCTTCGGATCGGTGCGACGCCCTGCGCGTCGTGGAAGGAACGATCCGGCGCCCGGTGTCCCGGGTGGAAGGGACGGCCGTCCCGATCTTCCGGGACCACAGTTCGCGCTCTCCCGGGCAGGCGCCGTGTGCCTACCACAACCGAGGGGAGGTTGTGTGCGATTCTCCCGACGAAAACGCGCACAACCTCCCCTACGACCGGAGGATGTCGACGCGGACATCTCCGGGCTGCCGGATCCACGTCGCCCCGAATTCACTCAGGGATTTCGGGTGCGGCGCTCGTCTGCCGAATGAAGAGCGGCGACGGATGCGAAGGCCGCAGCCAGTACCAGTAACAACAGCACAACATTGAGTGTCATGGAATGTCCTTTCACGGGGCCGGGCGAATTTCCCCCGACTTCGAAACAGGCGCTCCCCTCTTCTATCCCATTTACGAGAAATATGCGAGTCAACGCATTTTCCACCGGCGAATTCGATACGTTCGCAATTCGAACGCCGCGGAATTCCGGGTCGAATATTCCGTCGGAGAATGCGGCGGATCAGCCCAGTGACCTGCGCCTCATGCGCGCCTGCCGACGGTGAGCAGTGCCCCGTCGGTTCCTAAGGTGATACGACGTGGCGGAAGCGAGCGGAGATCATCGGGTCGTCGACCTGCCGCTGCCCACACCCGCCCCGCTGCGGACGGCGATGCTGACGGTTCCCCGTCAGGGACGCCGGTGGCCCGGGGCCGCGCGTGCAGTCGCCACAGTCGCGGGGCCCGGTCTCGTGGGCGTCACTCTGGGATTCGGTGCCGTCTCCGCCGTCGCCACACTCGGCGCCTTCGCCGTCGTCTACGGCGAACAACGTCCCTATCGGGTACGTGCCCGGGTGGTCGCCGTCGTCGGCACGGTGCTCGTCGCGCTGGCGACGATCGGCGCCGCGGCCGGGTCGGTGGTCCACGACGCGGTGGCAGCCGGTGGGTCGGCGTGGTGGTATCTGCTGGTCGTCGCGGCGATGACCGCGACCGTCTCGGTGTGCGCGTTCGTCGTGGACGCATTGCGTATGGGTGCGCCCGGCGCCTTCCTGATGTTGTTGTCCCTCGAGATCGCCTCGGCTCTGCCCGCGTTGGGAGTGTCCGTCCCGGCGGTCGCGGTGTGGACGGCGATCGGGGCGGCGGCGGCCGTCGTGGTGTCCGTGTCCGGCGCCCCCTTCCGGCCACGGACCCCGGAACGCACCGCCGTGGCCGCGGCGGTCGCCGCCGTCGACGCGGTCTTCGAGGAGAACTCACCGGCTCATCGCCGCGCCGCCGTCCACGATCTGCACGTGGCCTGGCAGTGCCTGCACGACGCCGGCCTCGTCGGCTCGGGGCACCCCCTCGAACGAGCATTGCACGCCGCCCACGTTCGATGTGCGAAGACACTGCACGAACGTCCACGCGACGAAGCGGTCCCCGAGGACGACCTGCAATTGCAGCCGCCGCTGCGGCGACCCTCGGTGCGGTACCGCCTCGCGCGGGCCGCGCACCCGCGCAGTCGTTCGGCGACGATCGCCGTGCGCCTGCTCGTCGCGGGGCCGGTCGCCGGCACGACCGCGATCGCGCTGGGTGTCGGGCGCCCCGATTGGGCGGTCATCACGGCGGCGATGATCCTGCATCAGGGACCGGACCGGATCCTCGGCTCGTACCGGGCCGCGCACCGCTTCGTCGGCACCGTGCTCGGGCTCGTCCTGCTGGCCTGCCTGACGCCCTTTCATCCGAGCGGTGTCGCGCTCGTGGTGGTGCTGGCCGCGGCGATGGCCGGCACCGAGATGTTCCTGGTGCGGAACTACGGCCTCGCGATGGTCTTCATCACCCCGCTCGTCGTCGTTCTCGGCGGGCTGGGTACCCCCGGCGATCTGGTGACGGTCTCGCGCGACCGGTTCCTCGAGACCGTCGTCGGCGTCTGTGTCGCGCTGGCGGTGATGTGGGGCGTGCTGCCCCGGTCCCACCGCCGTGTCCTCGACTTCGCCGACGGTCGCGTCCGCGACGCCGTCGCCGGGATCGCCGCGTCGACGGACGTGGAAGAACTGCCCGAACTGCGCCGCGATCTGGAGTTCGATCTGCACGCCTCCACCACTGCGGCCGTCATCGCCGCGCACACCGAGCCGGCGTGGACCCGGCAGCGCTGGACCGAGCATCGCCGGCTCCACGAGTTCGGCTACCGGATCCTGACCCTGCCGGAACGACCGGGACCCTGAAGCAGGGACCCGGTCGCTTCCGCACGATGATGCGCCTTTCGTCAGAGCACCAACACTGCGAAGACGGTCGAGAGGATCAGTCCCGCCATCACCGGCAGGAAGCACTTGCGGGCGAGATCCAGCACCGGCACCCGGGCGAAACCGGCCACGGCGACCAGCGAGGACCAGGCGATGATGACGCCGCCGCCCGACCAGATGTTCCCCATCTGACCGATCGCCGCGAGCGTCGACGGGTCGACGTCGACGGCCGGGCCGAGAGCACCCGACAGCGCGCCGGTGAGGGGCAGTCCGCTGAATCCGGAACCGTCGAGTCCCGCGACCACTCCGATGAGCAGAATTCCGAACGAGGTGACGAAGGCGTTCTGCGGCAGATGTGCCTGCACCGAGGTCACGAGGTCGAACAGGATTGCCGGGCCCGCGGCGTCGGCGGACAGGCCGAGGATCGGGCCTGCGAACTCCGGGTTGCCGATGAAGAAGAATCCGGCGATCGGAAGGACGCAGCCCATGGCCTTGAATGCGAAGACCAGACCGTCGACGAGGTGATCCGAGGTGGTCTCGAGGAAGCTTCCCCGGTCGGTCGACGCTGCGGCGGCGAACAGGATCAGGGCTGCGATCCCGCCCACGATCGCGGCGGCCTCACCACCCTGCAGGGGCGGCACGACCTCGGTGAACTTGCCCAGCATCAGATAGACGATGAACGCGAGGTAGGCCAGCGGCACGAGCATCGCGAACGCCTTGGCGGTACCGCGACGCTCCTTCTCCGCCTCGGCGGGGTCGGCGACCGGCTCGGACGGAGCCACCAGCACCGCCGTGGCCGCCGTTGCCTGCTCGCCGCCACCACCGGGCCCGCCGGGACCGCCGGCCGGTTCGGGCCGGCGCGGAGGACGGGAGCCGCCTGCTCCACCCGAGGAGTCGTCGCCGCCACGGGTGTCACCGATGCCGCTGTCGGCTTCGGATTCCCATTCGACGAGCAGGTCGGCGGACGGTGCACGCCAGTGCCGCTTCTGGACGAAGTAGGTGATGAGCAGTGCCGTGACGCCCACGATCAGGGAGAGGACCAGCGCCTTGTCCGCGACGGAGTCGGCGTCGACGCCGGCGGCTGCCGCGGAGATACCGGGTGCGACCTTGATGATGTAGTCCGACGACAACGCCATGCCCTGACCGCAGATCGCGATGACCATGCCCACCGACAGCGGGGACATGCCGGCGCGGATCGCGACGGGGATGAGCACTGCGCCGACGAGGGGCACGGCCGGGGTGGGCCAGAAGAACAGGGAGATCACGTAGGTGACGGCGGCGAGGACGAGGAAGCTGCTGGTGCCCGCGCGCATGACGCGCCGGAACGGCGCGACCATCATCCGGTCCGCGCCGAGCTGGCGCAGCGCGCCGAGCATGGCCGTGACCATCGCGATGATGAGGAAGATGTTGAACAGTTCCTTCGCCGCGACGAGGCTCGCGTTGAAGATGGCCGACAGTCCCGTGACGATGCTGCCCGAGAACGTCAGTGCGGTCAGGAAGGTTGCGACGACTGCAGGAACGACGATGTTCTTCCGCAGGGCCATGGTGGCCAGGATGACGAGGATGCCGGCCAGGTAGACCCAGTGCGCGGCGGTGAGGTGTACGTCCAAGGCGTTTCCTTCGACAGGAGGGTGGAACGAGTCGGGCTGTGTTCGTGGACGGTGAATGGGCACTCGATGTATTGGGGGAACTTTCCGCTACGGCCCGTGCTCGGTCAACGAGAACGGTGCACAGTGACCGACACGCTAACTGTGCACTGTGTTCCACTTTTGCGATTTCGTGACGCCGAGTCGCTCGCATGTGAAAAATTGCTACGAACATGTGTCGCGAGCCCGGCGCCGGTCTCGCGATCTCGCCGAATGTGCACTCTGTCCCGGCCCGTCCGGATCCGATGTGCATCTCGACTCCGCGATGGCGATGCATCCGACGGTAGCGCAGTGCGACAGTGGTCCGACGGTACGAACCGTGCCGCGCACGTTCCCGAGGTTCCGGAGAGTTCGATGACCACTCGCACCGATACACCGGCAGCGCCGGCAACCGAAACGGATGCAGGCACCCCTACGGCCCTGTCCGCCCTGCTCGCCGGGACCCTCGTCGGGACACTGAGCAACAACATCATCAATGTCCCACTGCCACAGATTCTTTCCGACTTCGACGCAACCCTCGACGACGGCGCACTCCTGGCCGTCGGTTTCCTTCTCACTTTCGCTGCGGCGATGCCCCTCGCGGGGTACATCGGCGACCGATACGGCCGTCGGCGCGTCTACTGCGGCGCCCTGCTCGGCACCGCGATCTGCGCGGCCGGAGCGGCGACGGCGCCGACCCTCGAGATTCTCGTGGTCTGGCGCGCCCTCGGTGGACTCGCGGCCGCCGCCTTCGCACCGGCCGTCATGGGACTGATCGCGTGGCTGTTCGGCGCACACCGACGCGCACGCGCGGTGAGCGCGTGGGCCACCGTGAACGGACTCGGCCAGGCCGTCGGCCCCACCCTCGGCGGTTTCGTTGCGGGACAGTGGGGTTGGCGATGGGTTTTCGTCCCGATGATTCCGATTGCACTGATCGGACTCGCCGGAACGCTGCGCTGGATCCCGATCTTCCCCGGCCGCCGGATGACCCTCGACGTACCCGGCGCGATCGCACTGACACTCGGTTCCGCCGGAGTCGTGCTGGGGCTGAGCATGTTCGGACAGGCGGGGATCCCCACGTCCGTCGCGGGAATCGTGCTGGCGGTCTCGATCGTCGTACTCGTCGGTTTCGTCGGGCACTGCCTGCGCGCGACCGTACCGTTCGTCGACGTCCGGCTGCTGGTCGAGAGCCGGTTCGCGCGGAGCGCGGCCGCCGCCTTCGCGCAGATGTTCTGCCTGGGTGCGGCCCTGCTGGCCGTGCCGCTGCGGTTGCACGCGACGGGCGCGTCGACGGCCACGGCCGGGGTGATCCTGTTCGCGCTGCCCGCAGTGATGGCGGCCCTCGCCCCGGTGGTCGGCCGCACCGTCGATCGTGTCGGCGGACGACGGATGTTGCGGGCGGGACTGGTGGTGCTGCTCGTCGGTCAGGTCGCGCTCGCCGTCGTCCTCTCGGCGGACGAACCGCGCCTGTGGCTCGTCGCGACGGTCCTGGCGATCACCGGTGCCGGCATCGCCGCCGTGCAGACCCCTGCAGCGGCAGGATCGACGCGGTCACCGGCGGGTGAGCGCGGGACAGGGCTGGGGGTGTTCAACCTGATCCGTTTCGGCGGATCGGCCGTGGGGGCGGCGTGGGTGACCGTCGCGCTCGGCTCATGGACGGTGGGCCCGCTCTTCGCGGTGTGCGCCGTGGTCGTGTGCGCGGGGTTGGCCGCCTCGTTCCTGGGGACGGATCCGGAGGACACCGAACCCGTCTCCGATTCGACAGCCGTCAGCGGTAGTTGATCTCGTTCTCGACCGAGGTGCGCAGCCGGTCGAGGAGCTCGAGCCTGACGGCGAGCCAGGCCGTGAACTGGTTCTCCGGTATCCGGACGTCCATCGCCATCGCGCGGGAGATCCGGTCGAGCTTCGACAGCATCGTGTTGCGATGAACCGACAACTCCCGCGCCGCCGCATTGACGTTCCCGCCGGCCGCGAGATAGGCCGACAGCGTGTCGTAGAGGTCGGTGCCGGGCTCGAGCGCGCCGAGCACGTCGCCGACGAATCTGCGGCTCCGGTCGGTCTCGGCGACCAACTCGAGCACGCCGTAGCCCCGCAGATCGCGATACGCCACCGAACCCGACATCCCGAGCCGCTGCCCGATGCCGAGCGCCACGCGGGCCTGCCGGTAGCTCTCGCGGATCTGGTCCGCCCCGACGGCCGGAGCGCCATGGGCGACGGGCACCGGGCGCACGCGCCGGCGGGACAGATCCTGTGAGACCGCGTCGGCGTACTCGGCGATCTCGAGTTCGACATCGCGCGGGTCGCGGTAGCGCAGCGACCGCACCACGACCAGGACGTCGCCGATCACCGTGACGTACGAGCGCACCGACGGATGGGGCAGGACGCTGGCCGCGTACCGGGCCAACCGCAGCAGTCCGCCGGATTCGT
>NZ_AJVB01000009.1:0-32538 GCF_000278445.1 Rhodococcus sp. R1101 | reverse complement strand
GCGGGCGTCGGCGATGCGTTCGCGGTTGCCGCCGAGGTTGATGATCGGCTTGCCGAAGGCGGTGCGCTCGAGACCGCGGCGACACGCGAGTTCGAGGGTGTGCTCGGCCAGCCCGACGAGGCGCATGCAGTGGTGGATGCGGCCGGGACCGAGCCGGCCTTGGGCGATCTCGAATCCTCGTCCGGGACCGGCGATGACGGCATCGAGCGGCAGGCGCACGTCGGTGAACGACACCTCGCCGTGGCCACTGGGCTCGTCGAAGAAGCCCATCGTCGGGAGCATGCGCTCGACCTTCACACCGGGGGTGTCGAAAGGCACGAGAACCATCGAATGTCGCTGGTACTTGTGGGCTTCCGGATCGGTCAGGCCCATGAAGATGAGCACCTTGCAGTCGGGATGGCCGACGCCGGTGCTCCACCACTTGCGGCCGTTGAGCACGATCTCGTCGCCCTCGACCACGGCGGTCGCGGCCATGTTCGTCGCGTCCGACGACGCGACCTCGGGTTCGGTCATGCAGAAGGCCGAACGGATCTCGCCGTCGAGCAGCGGACGCAGCCACTTCTCCTTCTGCGCGGCGCTGCCGTAGTGGTAGAGCACCTCCATGTTGCCGGTGTCGGGCGCGTCGCAGTTGAACACCGCGGAGGCGAACGGCGAGCGGCCCATCTCCTCGGCGAGCGGGGCGTAGTCGACGTTCGACAATCCGGCACCGAGTTCGGCGTCGGGAAGGAAGAGGTTCCACAGGCCCTCGGCGCGGGCCTTGCGCTGCAGCTCGCGGAATTCGGGGGAGACGGCCCACCTCTCGGCGGCGTCGATGTCGCGTCGTCCTTCACCCGCCGTGCGTCGCGCGGCCCGCAGTTGCTGCTCGACAGGCGTGACCTCGTCTGCGATGAACGCCCGCAGACGTTCGAGATAGTCGCGACTGCGCTCGGACTGTGCGAAATCCATCGGGTGCCTTCCGTCGAGTCGACCGGGAACTGCCCGGCCGGGCGGCCGTAACTGAGCGATGCTCAGTTAGGCTATCGGTGTGAGCACCCCGCGACAAGAGGCATCCACAGGCCGGCGTCGTCTGCCGCCGGAGGAACGTCGCCGGCAACTCGTTGCCATCGGACTGCAGGAACTGTCGACCCGGCCCATCCACGCCCTGTCCATCGACCGCGTCGCAGAGATCGCCGGTATCTCCCGCGGCCTGCTGTTCCGTTATTTCCCCACCAAGCAGGACTTCTACGTCGCGGTCGTCGGCGCCGCATCACGCCGGTTGCTCCGCGCCGCGGATCCCGACCCGGACGAGCGGGATCCGCTCCGGGCCGTGTTGCACCCGTTCGTCTCGTTCATCGACCGCCACGGCGACAACTATCAGGCCTTCTTCCACAGCGGCGTCGGATCCGACCCCCAGATCCGCGACATCCACGACTCGATGCGCGACACCATGGTCGGGCGGGTCGTCGCGGCGCTGGGCTGCGACGACACCCCCGTCACCCGCATGCGGCTGCGGGCGTGGTGGGCGTTCGTGGAGTCGCTGGCGATCGATCGGTTCCGCGAAGGCACACCGAGCGTCGACGAGGTCGTCGATTATTCGGCCGCGCTGCTGCCGACGGTGCTGGCCGGGCCGTAGACCCGAACCGCCTCGACAACGAAGGGGAGGTCGTGTGCGTCCCCGGGCGGGAAAACGCACACAACCTCCCCCTCGATGGGTGGAGTACGGATCTACAAGCCGGGGATCTGGATCGTGACGCCGGGGAACACCTCGATCTGCGAGGGCACCGGGACGGGGAGATCGACCGGCGGTGCGGGAATCGTGATCGGCGGCAGGTTCGACAGGTCGGGCAGCCGGAAGGTCGGCGACGGGGGAGTGGTGGTGGTCTCGATACCGGCGTCCTTGGGGACACCCGCCTGTCCGCCGATGGGCGCCGGCCACGGGAAGCTCTCGACCGGCGTGCCCTCGAGGGCACCGTCCATCGTTCCCTTCCAGATGTCCGAGGGCAGACCGGAGCCGTAGATCGACCCACCCCAGCTGTTGGTGATCGGCCCGGCGTCGGGTGTGCCCATCCACACGGCCGTCGACAGCGACGGGGTGTACCCGACCATCCAGGCGTCCTTGTTCAGGCCGGTGTCGCCGAGCTGCGTGGTACCGGTCTTCGCCGCCGACGGCCGGCCACCGGCGAGCGCGTGCCCGCGCGAATACGCGGCGATCGGCATCATGGCCTGGGTCGTGTTGTCGGCGACCGCGGCGTCGAGGCGCTGCTCGCCGGGTGACGCCGGTCGATCGAGGAGCACGACCCCGTCGGCCGTGACGATCTTCTGCACGAAGTACGGCTCGTGGAAGACACCGGACGCGGCGATCGTCGCGTAGGCCGACGCCATGTCGATCACCCGCGCCTGGTACTGACCGAGAACGATGCCGCCCTCCGGAGAACCGCCGTTCTCGCTCAGCGTCCGCCCCTCGACACCGGGGATCGTCAGCGGGATTCCCGCTGCGTGCGCGGCGTCGGCGATCTTCTGGGGACCGTTCGGCATGGACATCATGAGCCGGTAGAAGCTCGTGTTCAACGATCGCTTGAGCGCCTCGGCGATCGTGCACCGCCCGCACGACTCGCCTTCGACGTTGCCGATGCGGACGTTGCCGACCGTCAGCGGCGAGCTGTCGAAGCGCGCGTTCAGGCCGATCCCGTCGTCGAGCGCGGCGAGCAGGCCGAACACCTTGAACGCCGACCCGGTCTGGACGGGTGCCTGCGCGAAGTCGAAGCCGGCGCCGTCCTCACCGCCGTAGTAGGCGCGCACGGCCCCCGAGCGGGGGTCGACCGAGACCACCGCGGTGCGCAATTCCCCGGGTTCCCCCGACAGCGTGGACCGGGCGGAGTCGATCGCCGCCTGCTGTGCCCTCGGGTCGATCGTGGTGGTGATCCGCAGACCCTCGGTATTGAGGGTCTGTTCACTGATCCCCGCCGCGGACAGCTCGCGCAACACCTGCGTGCGGATGTGGCCTTCCGGCCCCGTCGCCTCAGTGGCCAGCACGAGGGTGTTCGACGGCACCGTCGGGGGGAACACCTGGGCCGACCGCTCCGACGGGTCGAGGACATCCATGTCGACCATGCCGTCGAGCACGTAGTTCCAGCGCTCTTCGATCGCCGGCAGGTTGTACTCGGGATCGAGCGAGGACGGTGTCCGGATCACCCCGGCCAGGACGGCACCCTCGGAGACCGACAGCTCCTCGACGGGCTTGCCGAAGTACGCCTGGGACGCCGCACCGATGCCGTAGGCACCCCGCCCGAAGTAGATGGTGTTGAGGTACGCCTCGAGGATCTCGTCCTTCGACCACTGCCGCGCCATCTTGGTGGAGATGACGAGTTCGCGCATCTTGCGTTCGAGCGTGCGATCGGCACCGACGAGCACGTTCTTGACGTACTGCTGGGTGATCGTGGAACCACCGCCGGCGGTGTCCTTGCCCATGACGTTGTCGCGGGCCGCACGAGCGAAACCGGTGATCGAGAAGCCCGGGTTGCTGTAGAAGTTGCGGTCCTCCGCCGACAGCACGGCGTTGCGGACGTGCTCGGGGATCTGCGCGATCCCGACCTCGAGACGGTTGCCCTCCGGCGGGACCACCCGGGTGATCTCGGTGGCGTCGTCGGCCGCGTAGACCCGCGCGAGCTGGTTCGTCTTCATGTCCGACGGGGTCGGCACGTCCGCCGAGTAGTACGCGGTGGCGAAGACACCGAGCGGTACCAGCACGGCGAGAACGAACGCGACGAGTACGGCGTAGCGGACGATGTGTCCCCTGCTCTTCTTCGCTGCGGCCGCAGCGGCACGCGAGGAGGTAGACCTCTTGGGGCTCGTCACTCGTTCCACCTTCTCCGTACCGGACATCCGAGCGGGAGGGTCTCCCGCCCACCGTATGGTACGGAAACGACCGAGGGACGCCTCCGGACCACCGTTCCGGTGCTTCTCACGCCACGTGCGTGGTCATCCCGATCGGCGCCACGCGCGGAACGCGAGCCCCCACATCACGACGAATGCGAGCAGCACGAGAGACGGCACGACGCCGGGTTGCGGCGACGTCAGCTCGGCGACTGCGGCGATCACGGCCATCGCCGTGAACACCGTGAGGAGGCCGAGCAGCATCTCGAGTCGGTTCCGGCGCGGAACCTTCCTCACGACTTGACGCCACCCGCGGTCAGGCCCGAGATGATGCGCCGCTGGAAGATCAGCACCATCACCACGAGCGGCACCATGACGAGGGTGCCACCGGCCATGATCGATGCGTACGGAGTGACGTACGGATCGGTGCCGGTGAATCGCGCCATCGCGACCGTCACCGGGGCCGTGCTCTCGTTCGACAGCTGCGACATCAGCAGATACTCGTTGACGGTCGCGATGAAGGCGAGGATCGCTGTGGTGAACAGGGCGGGGGCGGCGAGCGGCAGCATGACCAGACGGAACGCCTGCCCCCGCGTCGCACCGTCCATGCGGGCGGCCTCCTCGAGTTCCCACGGCAGTTCCGAGAAGAACGAGGTGAGCGTGTAGATGGTCAGCGGCAGCACGAACGAGATGTTCGGGATGATCAGCGCCTGGTACTTGCCGATCCAGCCGATGTCGGTGAACAACTGGAACAGCGGCGTCACGAGCGCGACGACAGGGAACATCGACGCGCCGAGGATGATGCCGGTGACGAAGTACTTGCCGCGGAAGTCGAAGCGCGACAGAGCGTAGGCGGTGAATACGCCCAGCAGCAGCGCGACCGCCGTGGTGGCACCGGCGATGATGACGCTGTTGAGCAGCGCCCGCGAGAAGTTGACCTTGGCGTCGGGGTCGAGTGCGTCGGCGAAGTTCTGCAGCGTCGGGTTCGACGGCCACAGGGTTGTGCTGAACGTCTCCGACGGGTCGCGCAGAGCCGTGACGACCATCCAGTAGCAGGGGGCCAGACCCCACACGACGATCAGCGCGACGCCCACATAGGTGCCGACCGTGCTCAGTCGGCGCTTCATCGGCACCCTGCGGACCTGCACCGGATCCGGCTCGGTGCGGGGTGCCTCGGTGGTGGCGACGGTCATACGACTTCCCCCTTACGCTGCTTCTCCTGCGTGCTCACCGCGTTGGCGCCGAGGAACCGCACCAGCACGAAGGCGACGGCGAAGATGAGCAGGAAGGTGATCGTGGACAGGGCGGACGCGGAGTTCGCACCCTGACGCATCTGGTCGACGACGAGCACCGAGATCGTCGACGTCGCGGGATTCGAACCCATCATGATCGCGGGCAGGTCGTACATGCGCAGCGCATCCATGGTGCGGAACAGGATCGCCACCATGAGGGCGGGCTTCACCAGCGGCAGGGTGATCATCTTGAACCGCTGCCAGGCGTTCGCGCCGTCGACCTTCGCCGCCTCGTAGACGTCCTGCGGGATCATCTGCAGTCCGGCGAGGATGAGCAGCGCCATGAACGGCGCCGTCTTCCACACGTCGGCGACGATGATCGCGACCCGGGCGGGCCACGGATCGGCGGTCCACAGGTAGTCGGTGCCGAGCAGCTTGTTGGCGGCACCGTCGTTGGCGAAGATGAAGAACCACAGCTTGGCGGTGACGGCGGTAGGGATCGCCCACGGCACGAGCACCGAGGCACGCAGCAGACCGCGTCCCCGGAACGACTTGGCCATCACGACCGCCATCGCGAAACCGATCACCGTCTCGAGCGAGACCGTGACAACGGTGAAGAAGAAAGTGTTGAAGATCGACTGCCAGAACTGCGAGCCGAGGGTGCCCGGAGGACAGGGGATCGAACCGGTGGCGGTACCGCAGGTCTGGGTGATCCAGCGCGTGTAGTTCTCGATCCCGACGAAGCCTCCGGTGACGAACCGCCCGGTCTCGGGATCGAGCCGCTTCGCGTCACCCTGCAGCGACATCCACACCGCTCGACCGAGCGGATACAGGATGATCACGGCCAGGACGAGCATCGACGGTGCGACGAACATCCATACCGGGACCTTGCGCCGCGTCTTCACCTCCGCGGCGGGAGGCGCGGGCACGCGGTGACGTCCGCCGACACGTCCGCGGTCGGGACCGGACACGGTCCCGACCGCGGAGGCGTGTGGCGGATCCGCGGGATTATCGACCTGCGGGTCAGCCATGTACTTGCTCCTGGAGCATCAGTTGCCGGCGGTCTCGATGCCGGCCTCGGTGTCGTCCAGCGCCTGCTGGACGGTCTTCTCGCCACGGATCGCAGCGTAGGCGTTGTCGGCGATCGCCTTCGACACGGCCGAGTAGTACGGCGACGCCGGACGCGGCTTCGCGGCCTCGAGGGCTTCCTTCAACGTCGAGAAGTAGGGGTACTGCTCGAGGATCGACGCGTCGTCGTAGACCTCGGCGAGAACCGGGGCACCGCCCGCCTCCGCGTAGTGCATCTGCGACTGGCGGGTCTGCATGAACTCGAGGAAGTCGCGCGCGGTGGCGGGAGCATCCGAGAATGCGCTGATGCCGACGTTGTACCCGCCGAGCGTCGAGACGCCGGGACCGTCGACGCCGGGCAGGACGGCGATGCCGTACTTGCCGGCGACCGACGACGTCTCGCCGTCGGTGTAGAAGCCCGGCCACGTGCGCAGGAACAGCGCCTCACCGTTGCCGAAGGCGGTCTGCGACTCACCCTCGGTGTAGGTCTGGGCGGCCGCCGGGATGATGCCGTCCTCGAAATTGTCGACGAGGAACTGCAGGCCTTCGGCCGTCTTGTCGTCGACGGCCGGGGTCAGGCCGTCCTCGGAGACGAAGGAGCCGCCGAAGGCATTGACGATCTCGGTGACGTTGACCGTCAGGCCCTCGTAGTTCTTGAACTGACCGATGTAGCAGGCGATGCCCGCCTCCTCCGCCTTCGGGCACTCGGCCTTCAGGTCGTCCCAGGTCGCGGGTGCCTTGTCGACGAGATCGGTGCGGTAGTACAGGAACGCGCCGTTGGTGTTCTTCGGGGCGGCGTAGAGGGTGCCGTTGTAGGTACCCGACTCGACGGTCGCGGGCAGCACGCCCTCGGTGTCGATCGCCAGGTCGCCCTCGAGGGGAAGCAGCCAGCCGTTCGCGGCGAACTCCGCCGTGTTGGTGACATCGACGGCGATGAGGTCGTACTCGTCGCTCTTGGCCTGCATCCGCTGGGCGATGTCGGCGTACTGGTCGTTGGCCTCCTTGGCGAGCGGCTTGAACGTCACCTGCTCGTCGGGATGCTCGGCGTTCCAGTCGGCGATGATGCTCTCGAGCGCCGTGTTCAGGGGATCCTGCCCCTCGACGATCGTGATGGGGCCGCGGCCCTCACCGGAAGCAGCGGTGCCCTCACCGCCGGTCGAGGTGTCGTCGCTCCCGCTGTCCGACGAGCAACCCGCGAGAACGAGCGCGGTCGCGGCCGTTGCAGCGATCGCAGCCCTCCGCATCGCCTTCGTATTCAGAACCATCAACAACTCCCCATTTCGAGGTCGAGGAACACACGTCGGTGACCAGGTGCACCGACACCGGCCACTACTGTGGCACGCACCACCGGTAAAAGTCGGCATTCCGCCCATCCTGAATCGGTCGAGTGTCGACTCCGCGGACCGGTTCGGAGCGGAGGTCAGCCGATTCGCTTCCCGTCCGACGTTCCGAAGACGTGCACCTGCTCGGGGTCGAAGCGCAGGTACAGCCGGTCGCCCTTCTGCGGAGGGTTGCGCCAGTCGCTGCGCGCGACGATCTGCTGCACGATGCCGCCGACGTCGGCCCGGCCGTAGACGTACGCCTCGGATCCGAGTTCCTCGACCACATCGACGTCCATGGCCAGGCCCTCGTTCGAGATCTCGAGGTGTTCGGGGCGGATGCCGAGCACGACCTCCTTCTCGGTGACCTGTCCGACCACGTCGCGTGGGATCGGGACGTGCGTGTCGCCGAGCAACGCGCCGCGGTCGAACACGGGGAGGCGGAAGAGGTTCATGGCGGGCGAGCCCATGAAGCCGGCGACGAAGACGTTCGCGGGCCTGTTGTAGAGCACGCGCGGCGACGCGCACTGCTGCAGGATGCCCTTCTCGAGCACCGCGACGCGGTCACCCATCGTCATGGCCTCGACCTGGTCGTGGGTGACGTAGACGGTGGTGGTGGCGAGCCGTCGCTGCAGCTGCGCGATCTGCGTGCGGGTCTGGACGCGGAGCTTGGCGTCGAGGTTCGACAACGGCTCGTCCATGAGGAAGACCTGTGGCTGACGGACGATGGCACGGCCCATCGCCACACGCTGACGCTGACCACCGGACAGCGCCTTGGGCTTGCGGTCGAGGAACTGTTCGAGGTCGAGCATCTTCGCGACCTCGACGACCCGCTCGCGGATCTCGTTCTTGGGTGTCTTGGCGAGCTTGAGCGCGAAGCCCATGTTCTCGGCGACCGACATGTGCGGGTACAGCGCGTAGTTCTGGAACACCATCGCGATGTCGCGTTCCTTCGGATCCTGCCCGGTGACGTCGTCGTCGCCGATGAGGATGCGCCCGCTGTGCACCTCCTCGAGACCGGCGAGCATGCGCAGCGAGGTCGACTTGCCGCAGCCCGACGGCCCGACCAGGACGAGGAACTCACCGTCCTCGATCTCGAGGTCGAGCGCGTCGACCGCGGGCGTACTCGAGCCGGGGAACAGGCATGTGGCCTTGTCGAAGGTCACCGACGCCATTTCGCAGATCCTTTCCGAAGCGGAACACGCTCGTGCGGTAGGGGAATCTACCGTGTCCTGTCCGCATCACGGTCGACCGGCGCGAGGTCCTCGTCCGTCCACACCTGGATTCCGCGCAAGCCCGGTACGTCGCCCGCGCGGAAGACCGGGTCGCGTCCCTGCTTGCGCTGCGCGGAGTAGTGGTGGAACAACGCGTAGGCGATACCCGACAGCGGGATCAACGCGATGAGGTTCACCGTGGCCATGATTCCCATGGCGAGGTCGGCCAGCGCCCACACGAGGGGGAGCGAGCCGACGGCTCCGAGGAACACGCACACCACGACCGCCGTCCGCAGGTAGGGGAGGATTCGGCGCGAACCGGTGAGGAACTCCATGTTCGATTCGCTGTAGTAGTAGTTGCCGATCACGGAGGTGAACGCGAGGAAGAAGATCAGCACCGCCAGGAAGTGGACCGTCCAGTCGCCGAGTTGCAGGGCGAGCGCATTCTGCGTCAGGGCCGCGCCTTCGAGGCCGCTGCCGAACTCGGGCTCGGACAACAGGATGATGAAGGCCGTGATCGAACACACCAGCAGGGTGTCGAAGTAGACACCGAGGCTCTGGACCAGGCCCTGCTTCACCGGGTGCGAAACTGCCGCGGTGGCACCGGCGTTCGGCGCCGACCCCATGCCCGCCTCGTTGGAGAACAACCCGCGGCGGATGCCGTTCATGAAGGCTGCGGCGAAGCCTCCACCGACGATCTCCTCGAGGCCGAACGCGTTCTCGACGATCAACCGGAACATCGCGGGAACCTCACCGATGTTGAGGATCACGACGATGACGCCGATCACGAGATAGGCGATCGCCAGGATCGGCACCAGCACCTGCGACACTCCGGAGATGCGGCGGATTCCGCCGAAGATCACCACGGCCACGAGGGCGGCGACGACGAGGCCCACACCCACCTGCAACCCCGTCGACTTCTCGCCCACGGAACTCGAGACCGCGTCGACGATGGAATTGGTCTGTACCGCGTTGAACACGAAGCCGTAGGTGATCGTGATGATCACCGCGAAGATCATGCCCATCCACCGTTTTCCGAGCCCGTACTGCATGTAGTAGGCGGGTCCGCCGCGGAAGGAATCCTTGTCGCGCACCTTGTACAACTGGGCGAGGGTGGACTCGAGGAATGCGGTGGCCGCGCCGATCGTCGCCATCACCCACATCCAGAACACCGCGCCCGGTCCGCCGAGGCTGATCGCGATCGCGACACCTGCCACGTTGCCGGTGCCCACACGCGAGGCCGCGGATACCGAGAACGCCCGGAAGGGCGAGATCCCCTTCGTGCCGTCGGGCATCGTCGTCGGTTTCTCGACGACGGAGCGCAGCATGTCCGGCACGAGCCGGATCTGGATGAATCGCGAGCGCACGGTGTAGTACAGGCCGGAGCCGACGAGCAACGCGATCACCGCGTACCAGAAGGTGTCGTTGATATCGGTGACGAAATCGACCGCAGAGTCCATCTTCACGATCTTGGTGGGTCGTGGGCCGTTTCGCAGGAATTTCGTCCGTGTTCCCGGTCTCGTGGGCGGAGTCGGTGCCAGGCTCTACGCTCGCGGGGTGAGTTCGGACAAGATGTTGAGCCGTATCGGCGGGTTGCTCCGCCAGGCGGAGTCCACCGACAACCCTCACGAGGCCGACGCCTTCCTCGCCGCAGCGCAGCGACTCGCGACGTCCGCCTCGATCGATCTGGCGGTCGCGCGCAGCCACACCGCGGCCAAGGAACGCCGTGCCGCCCCCGTCCAGCGACTGATCACCATCGGTGAGACGGGGAAGAAGGGACTGCGTACCTACGCACAGTTGTTCATCGCGATCGCCGCGGCCAACGACGTGCAGTGCGATATCACCGCGAACTCCACCGTCATCTACGCCTACGGCTTCGCCGACGACATCGACGTCTGCGAGGCCCTGTACTCCTCCCTGCTGGTGCAGATGGTCCGGGCGTCCGACGCGTATCTGCGTGAGGGCACCTACCGGGCCGAGACCACGGTGCGCACCGTCGTCGAGGAGCGCGGCGGCCGGCGTGTGCGCGCACGCGTACGGAAACCCGTTGCCCCGGTCACGGCCCGACTGAACTTCCAGTCGGCGTTCGCCGCCCGGATCGGCGCCAGGCTGGCCGAGGCGAAGCAGCAGATCGAACGCGAGGCGGAAACATCCGCGCCGGGCACGGCGTTGGTGTTGCGGGGGAAGAATCTGGAACTCCAGGACTTCTACAGCAGTACGTCGCAGGCGCGGGGCAGTTGGCGGGGCAACCGGGCGCCGTCGGCGCGCTCGGCCGACGCCCAGCGCGCGGGCGATCGCGCCGGCCGGGTGGCACGACTGGGAACGGCACCCGAACTGCCGTCGGCTCCGAGGAGGCTGGAACGGTGACCAAGGTGCGCGACACCCGCAGAACCGCTGTGTACGAAGCGGAATCGATCGTACGGAAGATGCTCGACCGCGCCGACGAACGAGGCCTGAGAACGGTCGAGGTCGCCGGTTCCCACGTCACGCTTCCGGTCGAGAGGCGATTCGCCTCCATCGCTTCCGTCCAGGACTACATCGATGTCGTGCTCGGCCTCGACTGGGTGAGCATGCGGTGGGAGCGCGCCGCCGTGCCCGTGCGCGTGCGGGCCCGGGCCGGCAACGCGGCCGCGCACTACGAACGCGACTGCGCGACGATCGCCCTTCCCGAGCACCGCGCGAACACCGCATGGGCGTTCCGGGAGATGGTGGTGCTGCACGAACTCGCGCACCATCTCGATCCACAGGATCCGGACGACGCCACCGAGGGTGCCCATGGTCCCGCTTTCGTCGACCGTTTCCTCGCCCTCGTCGGCGAGATCATCGGCCCGGAAGCGGCATTCGCGTTGCAGGCCACGGGGATCACCGCTCCGGCCGGGCCGGGCCGATAGATCCGGTTTCCGAAGACATTGCCGGTACGAGAACTGCTCTTTGGGAACAGCGCGCTGCGCGAACCGAATATGTAGCAACACTCGTATCCTGCTGCAGAACATACTGATTGGTACTTTACCGACCCTCGTCGCCTACCCGGATCCGCATGGCGGCGAAGCATGCGAATCACGGTCCCGAGTGACGTACTGTGGTTTGCATCACATAAATACACGCGTCGGCTGCGTACCGTACCGAGACCTTCCGGCCACCTTCCGAGCACGCCCCCACGACGCGCGGCAGATGAAGGAGAACGGTGATGAAACCCGGAGCACGAGTCGCCCTCGGTGTGGGCATCGGATATTTCCTGGGCCGAACCAAGAAGATGCGGTTGGCCATGATGCTCGCCGGTGCCGGAGTCACCGGCAAACTGCCCAGCAACCCGCAGGAACTCCTGCAGCGAAGCGCCTCGATGCTCGGTTCGTCTCCCGAGGTCAGCAAGATCACCGAATCCGTTCGCGGAGAACTCATGCACGCGGCGCGTGCCGCAGCCGTGACCGCAGCCAGCCACCGCATCGATGCCCTCAACGAGCGTCTGCAGGCGCGGGCCGGCGGTGCCGGGGGCGGAGCGGAGGAGGAGCCCGAGGACGCGGAATACGAAGACGAATACGACGAATCACGCGAGGGGGAAGAAAGTCGCGGTGGCAGGAGTCGCGGCAGCAGGACTCGCGACGAGGAACCGGATTACGACGAGACGGACGAAGAGGGTGCCGACGAGGAGGATTCGGGCGAGGAAGATTCGGGCGACGACGAGGAACCGGAACCCGAGCGCTCCGCACCCCGGCGCCGTGCCGCCCGCGCCACGTCCCGTCCGCGGGCTTCCCGCAGCAAGAAGACATCCGACAGTGAAGACTCGGACGATTCGGAAGAGGCATCTCCCAAGCCGCGCAAGCGCGCAGCGCGTAGCAGTGCGTCGTCCTCCGGTCGTGCGCCCGTACGTCGAACGAAGCGGTGAGAGCGATGGCCAGATTGAGTGATGTATCGGGTGGAGTCACCGACGCGGTGGGCAAGGTCGGGAAGACCGCGACCGATACCGCCGGTAAGGCCGGCCGCACCGCCACGGATACGGCGGGGAAGGCCACGGGCGGACTGACAGGTGGTCTGCAGCAATCGTTGCAGGGCCTCGCGGGAACCGTCGCGCAGAATGCGTTGTCGAGCCTGTCGGACAGGGTCACCGGTACGGCGGGACGATTACAGGATTACTCCGAGGGCAAGGGCGGAAATCTGGCCGGTGCGCTGACCGGTGTCGACAAGCTCGCTCAGGGCGAGTCGCCGTTGAAGGCGGCGGCGAGCTCGGGGTTCGAGAACCTGAAGAGCACCGCGAAGGACAAGTTCCAGGACGTCAAGGAGGCCGTCACCGGCGGGGGCAAGGGCGGCGGTGGTGGCAACAAGAAGATCAAGCTCACCAATATCGTCGAGAGCATCGACGTAGGAGTGCCGATCGACCTTGCCTACGATCTGTGGACCCAGTTCGCCGACTGGCCGAAGTTCATGAAGAAGGTCGAACAGGTCGAACAGGTCGAGGACGAGAAACTCCACTGGACCGGCAAGGTCTTCTGGTCGCGCCGGAACTGGGAGTCCACGATCCTCGAACAGGTGCCGTTCGAACGGATCGTGTGGCGCTCCAAGGGCGGAAAGGGTTACATCGACGGCGCAGTGACCTTCCACGAGCTCACACCGGATCTCACCCGGATCCTCCTGGTCCTCGAATATCACCCCCGGGGCCTGTTCGAGCGCACCGCGAACCTGTGGCGGGCAGTGGGCCGCCGGTCCCGCCTGGAACTGAAGCACTTCCGGCGCCACGTCATGACCGAAGCCGTGCTGCATCCCGACGACATCATGGGCTGGCACGGAGAGATTCGCGACAGCGAAGTCGTCAAGGACGACGAGACGGCGCGCAGAGAGGAAGAGGAACGGGAACAGGAGGAGGACACCGGCGAGGAGACCGAGGAGGACTCCGCCGGAACAGGTGAGGAAGAAGACGCCGACACGTCCGGCGACGAGGACGAGATCCGCGACGAGGACGAAGATTTCGACGAAGGCGAAGGCGAAGGCGAGGAAGAGGGCGAGGAGTCGCCGGACGACGAGGACCTCCGGGACGAGGACGAGGAGGAGGACCTCGAGGACGAGTATCCGGATGAGGAGGACGAGGAACCCGACGAAGAGGCCGGCGAAGAGGAAGACGAAGAAGAGGACGAAGAAGAGGACGAACCCGAACCGCCTCGGAAACGTGCCCCCGCGAAACGAACCCGGGCGGCGAAGTCCACCGGCACGCGTTCGGCACGCTCGAGAGGATCCCGCTCATGACCATCCAACCTGCAGGGGGCGGCGGCGGTGGCGGTGGGGGCGGCATGGCCCGCCCCAACTCGTCCGGCCTCGCCGACGTCATCGACACGATCCTGGACAAGGGACTCGTCATCGACGCATTCGTGCGAGTCTCACTCGTCGGTATCGAACTGCTCACCATCGACGCCCGCGTCGTCGTCGCCAGCGTCGACACCTATCTGCGGTTCGCGGAAGCGGTCAACCGGCTGGAGATCTCCGACAACGAACCGAAAGGTCTTCCGGATCTGGTCGGCGACATCACCTCCGGTGGATCCAAGCACAAGACGAAAGGAGCTCTCGAGGCCGCTGGGGAGAAGGTCAGCGAGTTTCTCGGGGACGTGCAGGAACAACGGCAGCCTGCTCGACGATCACGCAGGGGTGATGATTGATGTCCACCGAACAGACCGAACGATCCGGTCAGGGTGACAACGACGAAACTGCCACGACCACTGCAATATACGTGTACGGAATCGTGCCGTCCGATGTGGAACCGGAAGACCACGCGGAGGGCGTGGGTAACCCACCCGCGCAGATCTCCGTCGTCCGCTCCGGAGGTATAGCCGCTCTGGTGAGCGAGATCCCGACCGACCGGGCACTGGGCACACCGGACGACCTCAAGGCACATGCCGCACTACTCGACGGGACCGTGGCCGTCGCACCGGTCCTGCCTCTCCGATTCGGCGCTGTTCTCACCGACCGCGACGCAGTGGCCGAGGAGTTGCTCGAGGGGCACGAGGACGAACTCGCCTCGGCGCTGGAGCAACTCGAGGGTCTCGCCCAGTTCGTCGTGAAGGGACGATACGACGAGAGGGCCATACTGCAGGAGATTCTCGAAGAGAACTCCGACGCAGCACAATTGCGGGAACAGATCAGAGGACAGTCCGAGGACGCGACCCGTGAGGCCCGGATGGCGCTCGGAGAGATCATCAACGCGACGATCGAAGCCAAACGGAACGAGGACACGCGTCGCACGGTCGAGGCTCTGTCCTCCCTCGATCCGATGGTCAACGAGCGGCAACCCACCCACGAGCAGGATGCCGTGCACATCGCCATCCTCGTCGAGCTCGAGCGGCAGGACGAACTCGAGCAGATTCTCCGCGAGCTGGGCCAGGAATGGGAGGACCGGGTCGACATCTCGTTGCTCGGCCCGATGGCGGCCTACGACTTCGTGGCGAAATCCGACCCGGAGGAGGAGGGTTGACGCATGGGACTGCTGTCCTCCCTGTTCACGTTGCCTCTCGCTCCGGTGAAGGGCGTGATGTGGCTCGGAGAGATCATCCAGGAGCAGGTCGAGCAGCAACTGCACGATCCGGCCAACGTACGACGCGAACTCGAGCAGATCGAGGAGGCGGCGGAGGCCGGTGAACTGACTCCCGAGGAGAAGGACGAGGCGCAACAGGCCGTGCTCAACCGGATGATCTCCCGCGGTGGCTCCGCTCCCGGCGAGGGAGAGGGGTGATCCCATGGCGAGAGATACCGGCCCGCCCGCGATCTCGGCGGCCGAGGCCGCATCGGCGGCCCTCACCCACCTGAAGGAGCTGACCTCGAAGGAAGCTCAGGGCGTCACCTCGATCGAACCCACCGAGGACGGATGGGTCGTCGAGGTGGAAGTCGTCGAGGACAGGCGGATACCGTCGTCGGCCGACATGCTCGCGCTCTACGAGGTGGAGATCGATCTGGACGGGGGTCTGCTCGCGTATCGGCGGACCCGGCGCTACGGACGCGGGAGCAGCGATATCGGAGCGAGGGCCGGGACATGACGGTCGTGGGTGGAGGCGGCACGTCGTCGCCGCAACCCTACGGGGGTGGCGGACGATCGACCAATCTCGGTGACATCCTCGAACGGGTCCTCGACAAGGGACTGGTGATCGCCGGCGACATCCAGGTGAATCTGCTCGACATCGAACTTCTCACCATCAAACTCCGCCTCGTCATCGCCTCGCTCGAGACGGCCAAGGCCGTCGGAATCGACTGGTGGGAGAGCGATCCGTGGTTGACGAGCAAACCGCGTACACCCGAGGTCGATTCGGGCCGGGCGGAACTCGAGTTGGAGAACAGGCAACTGCGCGAGCGGTTGGCCGCGCTCGAGGCGGCCACGGAAGAGGAACCGGCGGAGATCGTGGACGAGGAGGACCGTGACTGAGACGACCGGTGTGTGGATGTACGCCGTGACCGACGGAGCGCTCGCCGGTGACGAGACCGAGGCCGCCTCCGGTGTGGCCGGCGAACAGATCCGTGCGGTGCACGAGGGGGGATTGACCGCCGTGGTCGGAACGGTACCTCTGGACGACTTCGGCGAGGCCGCGCTGGCACGCAATCTCGAGGACCTGGACTGGCTGGAAAGAGTGGCGCGTGCCCATGATTCGGTTGTCGCCGGCCTGGCGCGGCACGTATCGGTCGTACCGCTCCGGCTCGCGACCGTCTGCCTCGACGACGCTCGAGTCCGTGCCCTCCTGACCGAACACGAGGAGCAGTTCTCGTCGGCGCTGACCCTCGTCGCGGGACGCACCGAGTGGGGTGTCAAGGCGTTCGCGGACCGGAAGACGCTGACTGCGGCCGTCGCCGAATCCGACTCGGGCGAAGCAGGTTCCGGAAGCGGCACGGCCTATCTGCTCCGTCGTCGCGCGCAACTCGCAGCACAGGAGAACGTCGAACGCGACGCGGCGGCACGCGCGAACGAGATCCACGACCGATTGTTGCGCACGTCCGCGGCGGGTCGCCGGGGCGCGCCGACCGATCCGGCGCTGAGCGGAAGCCACGAATGGATGGTGCTCAACGGCACGTATCTCGTCGACGACGACCGGACGGACGAATTCCGTTCCGAAGTGGAAGAACTCGGATCGCAATTCTCGGGGATCCGCCTCGAGACGAGTGGGCCGTGGCCGCCCTATTCGTTCGCGGGAGCAGAACGGATATCACCGTGAGGCACGCCGACGGGTCGGTGGACGAGGAGCGACGGATCGCCCTGATCGATCTGCTGGATCGGGTGCTGTCCGGAGGTGTGGTCATTACCGGCGACATCACCCTCTCGATCGCGGAGATCGATCTGGTGCGGATCTCGCTGCGCGCGCTCATCTCGTCGATCAGCACGCTGTCCGTACCGGGGATCGATGTCCCCGTTCCGCGTGGAGCGCGGGAGGGCACATGAGCGAGTCCGCACACATCCCCTCACGCATCGACGCCGACCCCGAATCCGTGGAGCGGGGCCTGGTGACGCTGGTGCTCACACTCGTCGAATTGCTCCGGCAACTCATGGAACGTCAGGCACTGCACCGCGTGGACGCAGGCGACCTCAGCGACGAACAGATCGAACGCCTCGGAACGACTCTGATGTTGCTCGAACAGCGCATGGCGGAACTGCGCGACCATTTCGGGCTCACCCCCGAGGATCTCAACATCGATCTCGGTCCGCTGGGGACACTGCTGCCCCGGGAGTGAGCCCGAGCGGTCACATTCCGGCGATCTCCACGAGCTCGTAGTCCTTCAGGCCGCCGGCGAGCACCCGCAGGTGATCGTCCATGGTGCCGAGGGTGTGCTCGATCGCGGTCAGGCGGCTGAGGTAGTGACCGATGGAGTGCTCGGCCGTGACACCGATGCCACCGTGCATCTGTACCGCCTCCTGACCGATCTTGCGTGCGGACCGGCCGACCTGCAGCTTGGCACGCGACGCGATCGCAGGATCGACGATGCCGTCGGCGAGTGCCATCGTCGCGTACAGGCTCATGCTCGACGCCAGCTCGTACAGCACGTACATGTCGGCGGCGCGGTGGGTGAGCGCTTGGAACATCGACAGCGGCACACCGAACTGCTTGCGCTGCTTCAGGTAACCCGTCGTCAGCTGCACCGAGGAGTCGAGAGCTCCGACCACCTCGGCGCACAGCGCCGCCTGCGCGTGCACCTGAGCTGCGATGATCGCTGCCGACGCGTCGACCGCCTCACCGAGCGGGGTGGCCGCGACGTTCTCGAGCACGACCTGCGCGCCGCGACGCCCGTCGTGGGTGCGGTAGGGCGTGCGGGTGAGACCGTCGGCTCCGGCGTCGACGACGAACAGGCCGATGCCACCTTCGGGAAGCTTCGCGGAGACGATCAGCGTGTCGGCGCAATCACCGTGCAGCACAGGGTTCTTACGCCCGGACAACGTCCAGGAGTCGCCGTCGCGCGCTGCGGTGGTGGCCACCTCGGTGTGCGGCCAGCGGCTGCCCGGTTCGTCGTGTGCGAACGCCAGCAGCGCGGTGCCTTCGGACAGTCGCGGAACGATATCCGAGCGCTGCGCGTCGCTGCCGATCTCGGCGACGAGGCGGCCGGGCAGGTAGACGCAGTCGAGCACGGGCTCCGGCGCGAGGGCACGACCGATCTCGGTCATGACGGCCATGACCTCCACCGGGCCGGCCCCCATACCGCCGTGTTCCTCGGCGAAGGGCAGACCGAGCACGCCGAGTTCGGCGAGCTGCTTCCACACGTCGCGGTTCCATCCCAGGTCGCTCTCGGCCACCCGGTTGCGCGACTCGACGTCGTACGCGCCCGAGAGCAGGTCGCGGACGGTCGCGCGAAGCATGTCCTGTTCGGTGTCGAGTTCGAAATTCATGTCCGGGGCCTCACAGTCCGAGAATCGAGGAAGCGATGATCGAACGCTGGACCTCGTTCGATCCACCGTAGATGGTGACCTTGCGGTTGTTGAGGTAGGTCGGCGTCGTGAGCCGGGCCCAGTCGGGCGAGTCGATATCGGCCTCACCGGCGGGCAGCGAATCGGGGCCGGCGATGTCGACGAGCAGCTCGGTCGCGGCCTGCTGCAGCTCGGAACCGCGCATCTTGAGCAGTGACGACGCCGGATTGGGCTTGCCGTCGGCCGACCCGGCGACGACGCGCAGCTGGGTGAGCTCGAGAGCCAGCAGTTCGTTCTCGAGTTCGGCCAGACGTGCCGCGAAGATCGGATCGTCGAGCAGTGATCCGCCCCCGAGGCGGGTCTCGGCCGCGAGGGACTTCGCACGGGCGAGCTTCACCTTGGTGGCGCCGACGCGGGCGATGCCGGTGCGCTCGTTGCCGAGCAGGAACTTCGCCTGTGTCCAGCCGGTGTTCTCCTCACCGACGAGGTTCTCTGCGGGAACCCGCACGTCTTCGAAGAAGACCTCGTTGACCTCGTAGCTTCCGTCGATCAACTTGATCGGGCGACGGGTGACACCGGGGGTGTCCATCGGGAAGAGCAGCATCGAGATACCGGCCTGCTTCTTCGCGTTCGGATCGGTGCGCACGAGGCAGAAGATCCAGTCGGCGTGCTGGGCGAGCGTCGTCCACGTCTTCTGCCCGTTGACGATGTAATCGTCACCGTCGCGAACGGCGCGGGTCTTGAGGGAGGCGAGATCGGAGCCGGCCTCGGGCTCGGAGAAGCCTTGGCACCACCAGATGTCGAGGTTCGCGGTGGCGGGAAGGAAGCGTTCCTTCATCTCCTGCGAGCCGAACTGGGCGATGACCGGGCCGATCATCGACGCGTTGAACGGCAGCGGATCGGGCACCGAGGCGAGTTGCAGCTCGCTGAGCCAGATATTGCGCTGCATCGGTGTCCAGTCCTGGCCGCCCCATTCGACGGGCCAGTTGGGAACGGCGAGGCCCCGCGAATGCAGGATGCGCTGGACGGCAACGAAGTCGTCCTTGCCCAGCGGGGTGCCGGACGCGGTCTTCGCGCGCACGTCGGCGGGGATCTCGGTGGTGAAGAAGGTGCGCAGCTCGTCGCGGAACGCGCGCTCCTCCTCGGTGAGCTTCAGGTTCATGGAGAGACCTTCCAGGGATGCCGGCGCCGTAGCGCTTCTCGCGATTCCAAACTAACCTTACATCGTTAGTTCGTCCAGGCCTGCTCGTAAGGAGGACCACGGATGGCGCGCCCCCGCACGCCTCTGCTCAGCCGTGAACTCATCCGCGACGTCACGCTGCGACTCGTGGACGAACACGGCCTCGACGCCGTGTCGATGCGCCGGATCGCCGCCGAACTCGGTGTGCGCGCCCCGTCGCTCTACAGCCACTACTCCACCAAGGAACAGCTGCTCGACGACATCGCCGACGCCATCGGCGAATCGGTCGACGTCAGCGCGTTCGCCGGGGACGACTGGCAGGAAGCGCTACGCCGGTGGGCCCGTACCTACCGGGACGCGCTCGCCGCGCACCCGAACATGGTTCCCTTCCTCGCCGCGAGTCCCGGCACCCGGCCCGTCTCCCTCCAGGCGTCCGACGCCATCCACGGCGGTCTCACGCGCGCCGGCTGGCCACCGCGGTTCGCGACGATGATCGGCGCCTCGATCAAGTACATCGTCATCGGCTCCGCGATCACGTCGTTCGCGGGGGGGTTCGACGATCACATCGACACCTACAACGAGCGGTATCCGCATCTGTCACAGGCGCATCGGCTCCGCGAGTACGCAGCCGAGATCGACGCCGAGAGCTTCGACCTCGTTCTCGAGTCCTTCCTGCGAGAACTCGGGCGACGATACGAGATGTTGCCCTAACGTGGACTCCATGACGCGCCCCATTCGCATCGGACTCCAACTTCAGCCCCAGCAGCAACCCGACTACGGCGTCATCCGCGACACCGTGCTCCGCGCCGAGGACGCCGGCGTCGACATCGTGTTCAACTGGGACCACTTCTACCCGCTCTACGGCGACCCCGACGGCGCCCACTTCGAATGTTGGACGATGCTCGGCGCCTGGGCCGAACAGACCGAACGCGTGGAGATCGGCGCCCTGGTCACCGGAGGCGGCTACCGCAACCCCGACCTGCTCGCCGACATGGCCCGCACCGTCGACCACATCAGCGGCGGCCGTCTCATCCTCGGCATCGGTTCGGGCTGGTTCGAGAAGGACTACGACGAGTACGGCTACGAATTCGGCACCAAGGGTTCCCGCCTCGACCTGCTCGCCGAGTACATGCCCCGCATCGTGAACCGCCTCGGCAAGCTGAACCCACAGCCCACCCGGCACATTCCCATCCTCATCGGTGGCGGCGGCCCGAAGAAGACACTGCCGATGGTCGCGAAGTACGCCGACATCTGGCACAGCTTCGGCGAGATGGAGACGCACGCCGAGAAGTCCGAGATCCTCGCGCAGCGCTGCGCCGACACCGGTCGTCGTCCCGAGGAGATCGAACGGTCCACCTCGTGGCCCGGCGCCGAGGCCGCACCGTCCTATGTCGATCTCGGTATCACCCAGTTCACCGTGGGTGTCGGCGGTCCCGACTACGACCTCGACGAGTTGCGGGAAGCCATCGCATGGCGCGACGACAACTCCGCACCCCCGCTGACGGGGCTGAGCTGATCCCGGCCCGTACCGACGGGCCCTGAGCCGAGCACCGTGCGTCGGTAGCATCGGTGGTGCATGTCGAACGCACCATGGCTTCCGCCCTGCACCGCCGACGACTGGGACGACGGTCGCCGGCGGCGCCGTCTCCGCGACACCCGCACCGGACATCACTGGGTCCGGTTCGGTCGGCTCCGGCGAGCTCTCGCACGCACGGCCGTCGCGGCGCTCCCACTCGTCGCCCTGTTCACCCAGTACTGGGCGTGGGACGTCGCGCCGGTCCGTGAGCGGCTCGCCCTCACCCGACCTCAGCTGCATCCGATATACGACGCGGCGGCACGGGAGGATCGCGACACGGCCGTGGTCGATCTCGTGGGTCTCGGCAACCTCGACGCGACCGACACCGCCACGGCGCTGCCCGCACTGAGCGAACTCGGACAGGTGTGGGCGGTCGAGTACGACAACAGTGGTCTCGACACCGCCGTCGTCAGCCGCCTGATCCAGGAGCGCGCGGCGTGGACCGGCATAGAGAACATCGTGCTCACGGGGCACAGCATGGGCGGGATCATCGCCCTCGAAGTTGCGCAGCACCTGTATCAGGACACCCCGCTCGAGGTCACCGGTGTCATTCTGGACTGCACGCCGCTGGACCTGCACGCCGTCCGGGCCGACGCGCGTGACGCCGGTGAGGATCTGCTGCGCTGGATCGGCTGGTTGCCGGGTGCGCGGGAGAGCCGCAGCATGCGGATGCTCGTCGAGATCGTCGCCCGGAAGGACCGCTTCGTCGTTCCTTCCGAGCGGTGGTACCGCCGGATCGACACCGAGGAATTGACGAAGGCCGCGACCGAGGTGCTGCACGACAAGATCTTCTCGACGGACGCGGCGAGCAACGGGTTGATCGAGTCGCAGTTCCGGGCGATCGTCGCGTCCGGCGCGGTGGACAACCTGAAGGCACTGGCCGACGAGCGCGGCGACAAGATCCGGCCCGCCGTGGTGTTTCTTCGACCACGGAATGCATCGGCCGACACTGTCGTGGACGTCGAGTACAGTCACCGGATCCTCGTCGACCGGTCGGGTGGTATCGACGGCACCCTTCTGGTGTCGAAACTCGACCGCACCGGGCACGCCGATCCCATCCGGGCACCCGACTCGTACAACGACGCGATCGCCGACCGGGTGGTGCCGTTCGTCGACGCGAGACCCGGCGAGGTGCAGGACGAGGACGAGCAACCACCGGACGACGAGTTCTTCGACGGCGAACGTCCCGGCGTACGGCCGATCATGGACCTGGACCGCATCGCCCCGGGCTGAGTTCGCTCTCCTTCTGTGATTGCCGTCTCACGGCAGCCGAATGCTCATCGGGTGTTCACCTTCTCGTTCCGTCCGACTCGCCTGATGCTCCTACGGTTCCCGCGTCGAACCGATTCCGAGGAGATAGTCGTGGCCCGTAGGATCCTGCCCCTGTTCGTCACGCACGACGGCATATCGTCGCGCTCGAACATCACCTGCAAGTACAAGTGCGGGGACGCCTGTTCGCACGCAGTTCCCAACACCTCGCGCGGTGAGTACTTCGGCGACATCGTTCGAGCCGCCGTCTCGCGTCGCGGGGTGCTGCGGGGCGGTGCCATGGCGGTGCTCGCCGTCGGTGCCGGTGGCGTTCTGACGGCCTGTGCGGACGATTCCGCCGCGGCTGCCGGCAGCGACGCAGCGGGCGCGGGTGATCTCGGTCCGGTGCCGGACGGCACGAACTTCACCGCCGTGGCCCCGAACACCGATGACGCGGTGACGGTTCCGGACGGCTACGAGCAGGAGGTCGTCATCCGCTGGGGCGACCCGGTGTTGCCCGACGCTCCGGCCTTCGACATCGGCAGTCAGACGGCCGCCGCTCAGGAGAAACAGTTCGGGTTCAACAACGACTTCGCCGGTCTGCTACCGGTGGACGGCAGGCCCGACACCCATCTGCTCGTCGTCAATCACGAATACACCACCGAGCCTTTCATGTTCGCCGACTACGACGCGGATTCCCCCACCGAGGAACAGGTACGCATCGGCATCGCCGGTCACGGACTGTCGGTGGTCCAAGTGAAGGGTGAACCAGGGACCGGTCGTCTGACACCGGAATTCGGTGAGTACAACCGTCGAATCACCGGAACCACCCCATTTCTCCTCACGGGACCGGCCGCGGGCAGCGACCTGCTGAAGACCTCTGCCGACCCGACCGGCACGCGGGTCGCCGGGACGTTCAACAACTGCGCCGGTGGTCTCACGCCCTGGGGCACCGTGCTGTCCGGCGAGGAGAATTTCGACCAGTACTTCGCCAACGCCGAGAGCGTGACGGACCCGGTCGCCGCCGAACGTCTCGCCCGGTACGGACTCGAGGGCGCAGAAACCGAACGGAAGTGGGAACGATTCGACCGGCGCTTCGACATCGCCGCGGAACCCAACGAGGTCAACCGGTTCGGGTGGATCGTCGAGATCGACCCGTGGGATGCGAACTCGGTACCCGTCAAGCACACCGCCCTCGGACGGTTCAAGCACGAGGCGGCCACCGTCCACGTCACCGGTGACGGCACCGTCGTCTCCTACAGCGGCGACGACGAACGCTTCGACTACATGTACAAGTTCGTCTCGTCGCGGAAGATGCAGCCCGGGAACTCACGAGTGGCGCTGCGGCACAACATGACCCTGCTCGACGCCGGCACGCTCTACGTCGCCAAGCTCAGGGGGGACCATCCGGACGAGATCGACGGATCCGGAACGCTTCCCGAGGCCGGCGAGTTCCGCGGCAGCGGCGAGTGGATCCCGTTGTTGCGTTCGAACGAGGACGGCAGCGCCGAGTCGCTGGTCGACGGCATGAGCGCCGAGGAGGTCGCGGTGTTCACGCGACTCGCGGGCGACAAGGTGGGCGCGACGAAGATGGATCGTCCCGAGGACTTCGAACCGAACCCGGTCACCGGCAAGGTCTACGTCGCCCTCACCAACAACACCAAGCGCGGTGTCGACGGAGCGGCGCCGGCGGACGAGGCGAATCCGCGCGAGAACAACAAGAACGGTCAGGTTCTCGAGATCGACGACGACCACGCCGGTACGTCCTTCACCTGGACCCTGCTGCTCGTGTGCGGCGATCCGAACGAGGCCGACACCTACTTCGGCGGTTTCGACAAGTCGCAGGTCAGCCCGATCTCGTGCCCGGACAACCTGGCCTTCGATTCGTACGGCAACCTGTGGATCTCCACGGACGGCAACGCACTCGGCTCCAACGACGGGTTGTTCAGCGTCGTCCTCGACGGACCGCGCCGCGGGGAGACGAAGCAGTTCCTCACCGTGCCGATCGGCGCGGAGACGTGCGGTCCGATCGTGCAGGACGGCCGTGTCGTGGTGTGTGTCCAGCATCCCGGGGAGACCGACGACGCGTCGTGGGCGTCGCCGGCCTCGCACTGGCCCGACGGAGGCGACTCCCAGCCGCGCCCTTCCGTGGTCGCGGCGTGGAAGTCGGACGGCGGTCGGATCGGAGTCTGATGCCCCTCGTGCGTGGAGCGGCCTAACCCAGCCAGTCCAATACCGCTGCGGCGGTCCACGACTGCTGCATACTGCCGAGCGGGTCGCCGGTGAACGGTTCGTAGTACTCGGCGAAGGTGCCGTCGCTCGCCTGCCGGAGTCCTTCCGCGCGAAGCACGTTCGCGCGTTCGGCCCAACCTCGACGAGCAAAGGCCCACGAGAACAGCCAGGTCATCACGGGCCACACCGGTCCGCGCCAGTACTCGCGCGGTCGGAAGTCGCCCGAGACGGGGGAGGTGGACGGCGGCACCGCGTAGCGCAGATCCGGATGCCCGCAGAACTTCGGTCCTTCGAAGGTGCGCAACAGTGCCCGTTCGGCCTGCCGGTCGAGCCCACCGCACAGCAGCGGAGCGAACATCGCGAGAGTGTCGGTGGCGACCCACTTCCCGCTGCGCAGATCGAAGTCCTTCGCCGCGCCCGTCCGGGAGTCGGTCGTGGCTATCACCCCCTTCCGGAATCGGTCCGACCATGAATACAACTCGCGACCATCGGCGTTGGGGCGGGAGTGCTCTTCGCCGATGGTCGCGAGCACCTCACACGACAACGAGAACACCGCACTGACGAAGACGTCCTCCACCGCGAAGCTCATGGCCTTCGCGAGCACGCCGTCCTCGTAGTGCGCCGTCTTCATCTCCTCGAGCAACCACAGATAACGCGTGTATTCACGATCGCTGGGTCGCTGGGTGGCGTCGGCGACGTGTTCGAGATCCTCACGGTGGAAGGGTGGTACCGGACCGGCGACGACGTTGGCGTACGCCGCATCCCAGCGCGGCGAGTTGTCCATGCCCGACTCCCACCCGTGGTACAGCGCGATCCGGCCGTTGCCGTCGAGATCGCGCGCGTGGGCGAGCCAGCGGTGCCAGCGCACCAGATCCGCCCACCGGCGGTCCAGGAACTCCTCGGCGACAGCACGCGTCGAGCGACCGTGCCGCCTCGAATGTTCGAGGATGCGCTGCACGGCGACGGCGTGCACGGGAGGCTGGGTGATGCCCGAGGTCTGCACCTGACCCGGTGCGTGTGCGGCCAGCTCGGAGACCGCCCAGCGCGACGGGCCGGGAAAATAACCGTCGACGCCGTTGGCGAAGACGATGTGCGGGATCATCCCGTTCTTCCACTGCGCCGACAGCAAGGTGTCGAGTTCGACCACTGCTCGTTCGACACTCAGCGGCGCGAGGCCCACGGCGACGAACGCCGCATCCCAGCTCCACATGTGTGGATAGAGCTTGGGAGCGGCACTCGTCATGGTGCCCAGGTCGTTGCCACGCAGCAAGTACGCCGCGCGGGCGGCGAGCTGCGTGGAAGTGAATCCTCGGTCCGGCATGGCCCCATTCTCGGTCGTGCGGACGGATTCGCACGACGAGGGCCGTAGCTGTAACAGCGTCGACACATTCGGCGCGACCCGCGGTCGGTGGCTCGCCTGCGGTGATCTCGCCCTCACCTCCGTCATCAGGGTCGTTGCGACCTCGATGATGCACAAGGAGGAGCTCCACCTCTGATCGGACACCGGGCGGGTGGGACTAGGCTCGTCGTATGAGCAGGCAACGAGGTGGCCGCGCCGCATCGTCGCCGCGCAAGGAGAAGGCGGGTGCCCCGGTCGGCCCGGTCGAGGGGCTGTACGACATCGACACGGGCACGTGCGAGCTCGTCAAGGACCGCTATCTCGCCGACGGATGGGTCCTCGAGATCAACGGGGTGCCCAGCTCGCACATCGATTTGAGCGACCCGGCCCTGCTCGAGTTCGAGTACATGCGATGGATCGCGATGCTCGTCGAGAGCAGGTTCGAACGCGACTCGAGACTGCGCGTGCTGCACCTCGGTGGGGGTGCGTGCACGATGGCGCGCTACTTCGCCGCGGTCTACCCCGACGCGCGGCAGGTCGTCGTCGAGATCGACGGCCGCCTCGCCGAACTCGTCCGCCACTGGTTCGATCTGCCCCGCGCCCCGTTGCTGCGCATCCGGGTGGGGGAGGCCCGCCAGGTCCTCACCTCGCTCTCCGACGCGAGCCGCGACGTGATCGTGCGGGATGTCTTCGCCTACAACCGAACTCCCGTCGCGCTCACGACCGCCCAGTTCACGCAGCACGCCCGGCGGGTGCTCGCGCCCGGCGGTGTGTACGTCGTCAACTGCGGTGACTTCCGCGATCTGGCCGTCGCGAAACGTGAGGCCGCGACGATCGGGGAGGTCTTCGAGCACACGGTGATCATCGCCGACCCCGCGATGCTCAAGGGACGTCGCTACGGCAACGTCGTCATCGCCGGCAGCGACCTGCCGCTCGGCGAGTCCCCGGCCCTTGCCCGCGACCTGCTCGGCGGGGCCGTACCCGCACAGATACGCCTGGATGACCAGGTGGTGAAGTTCGCCGCCGGGTCGCGTGTACTCGACGACAGTGAGGCCACCACACCACCCGGAACAAAGAGCAGGGGCACAGAGTTGCACCGGTCATGACCTCAGCAGCCTCCACTCCGGTACTCCAGGTGTTCCGGCTGGGTTCGCCCTGGCAGACGCTCGATCCGTTCCTGTTCGCCGTGCACCACCTCGACGCCTATCCGGCGGGCAACGACGATCTCGGACCCGACGCATCGCTCGACGGCCGCCCGCTCGGCCAGGACTTCGGCAACCCGGCGGGCTGGAGCATGTACCACGGCACCACCGTCCCCGGCTTCCCCGGACATCCGCACCGCGGCTTCGAGACGGTGACCTTCGTCCGCTCGGGTTTCGTCGACCACTCCGATTCGGTGGGTGCGGCGGCGCGTTTCGGTGAGGGCGACACGCAGTGGCTCACCGCCGGCAACGGCATCGTGCACAGCGAGATGTTCCCTCTGCTGAACAAGGATTCGGGCAACCCGCTCGAGTTGTTCCAGATCTGGTTGAACCTGCCGGCCGAATCGAAGACCGCCGACCCGCACTTCTCGATGCTGTGGAACGAGGACACTCCCACGGTGACGGTCGCGGACGAGGACGGACGCGCGGTCTCCGTCCGGGTCCTCGCCGGTGAACTCGACGGCTCCACTCCACCTCCGCCCCCGCCGAATTCGTGGGCGTCCCGACCCGGCACCGACGTGGCGATCTGGAACATCGACCTGTCGTCCGGCGCGCGCTGGGAGCTGCCGGCCGCACGCGGCGACCGGACGCAGCGGGTCCTGTACGTGTACAGCGGCTCTCCGGTGCGGATCGGCGACCGGACGATCGAGTCCGGACACGGGGTCGTCGTCGACGCGTCGGTGCCGGTACACCTCACCGGCGGCGACGAGGGCACGCAGATCCTGATGCTGCAGGGCCGACCGATCGGCGAACCCGTCGTCTCGTACGGCCCGTTCGTGCTCGACGACGAGGCCGACATCCGCCAGGCGTTCGAGGACTACCGCCGCACCGGATTCGGTGGATGGCCCTGGGACAGCGACGGTCCCGTGCACGACCGCGACGCCGGGCGATTCGCCCGGTATCCCGACGAGAAGCTCGAGCAACGCTGACCGCGTGCGCAGATCCTGTCGATCTCCCGCAGGATCTGCGACGAGAACTACTCGTTCGACGGTTGCACATCCGGGACGCGGTATTCGGCCACCGCCATCGACCGGATCCAGCGGGCCTGATCGTCGCCGGGCCCGCTGCCGCGGAAGGTGTCGAGGTGTGCCTGCGACTCCCACCGTTCGTAGATGCAGACGCGGTCGGGTTCGAGCAGGTCCGCGGTGACGGCGAAGTCGAGGCACCCCGGTGCTCTGCGCGCGGCCTCGACGACGGCCTCACAGGTCGCCAGGTAGGACTCGCGCCGCTCGGCGTCGACGGTGAGATGTCCTGCGACGATGATCATGGATCCCTCCTGCGGTAACCGACTCGTCGTCGGTAGGACCTGTGAACGGGGTCGAACTCATCGCGGCCCGTCGTACCATGCCGGAGTGACCCAGCCCGGATACGACGCCCTCGCGGATCTGTACGTCGAGCTGTTCCCCGATCCTTACCTGACGCCGCTCGAACGCCACACCGTCGCCGCCTTCGCCGAGATGGTACGGCACAGCCCGGTGCAGGGCGTCGTGCTGGACGTGGGGTGCGGACCCGGATACGTGGCCGCGGACCTCGCCGAACGCGGACTCGACGTGCTCGGCCTCGATCCCAGCACGGAGATGCTGCGCATCGCGCGGGGTGCCTATCCTGCCCTGCGCTTCGTCCGGGACGATGCACGACTCGGGTCCGACGAGCTGCGCGGAGTGGTTCCGGGCGCGATCATCGCGCGGTACAGCCTCATCCACGTTGCGCCGTCCGAGATCCTCGGGATCCTCGACGGGTGGGCGCAGAGGATCCCGTCCGGGGGAGTGGTGCTCATCACGGGCCAGACCACCGACACCCCCGGCGAGGTGGTCGAGTTCGATCACGCGGTGGCGCCGGCGTGGCGGTGGCACCCGGATCGTCTCGCCGCGGCATTGTCCGACGCCGGTTTCGACGAGGTGTGGCGGACGGTCGGCCGTCCCGACGCCGGCCATCGCTTCCCCGACCTCCATCTGGCGGCGCGCCGGCGCTGACGGTCAGGGTGTGAACACCATCGACTCGTCGATGCGCCCGAACCGCATGGTGGGCAGGTCGAGGAGATAGTTCTGGCGCATGAGCCACGGACTACGCGAACCTTGTTTGGGGAGAGCACCTTCCGCCCGGTGGATGTAGCCCGAGTCGAGACCGAGAAGCGGACGGGTGCGTCCGTCGCCCGAATATCTCGGAACCGCCGAGCGGTAACCGTTGCGGCGCATGTGCCGCAGCACCCGGCATACGTAGAGGGACGCGAGATCGGCACGCAATGTCCACGACGCATTGGTGTAGCCCAGGCACATCGCGGCATTGGGAACGCCGTCGAGCATCATGCCCCGGTAGATGAACCGGGTGGAGAGGTCGATCTTCTCGCCGTCGACGACGAATTCGATTCCGCCCGCCGGCACCAATCGCAGACCGGTTGCGGGAATCAGGATCTCGGCCTCGAGTTCTCGTCCGGACTCCAGCCGCACACTCTTCTCGGTGACGGTGTCGATCCGGTCGGTGACGATCTCGGCCTTCCCGGCGCGCAGGGTGCGGAACAGGTCGGAATCGGGGACCACGCACAGCCGCTGATCCCACGGGTCGTAGCGCGGCGAGAAGTGCGGATCGACCGGGACGTGGCCACGCAGACGACGCTCGACGAGCGTGCGCAGCACGCGCTTCGCCGCCGAGGGAAATCTCTGACAGAACTGGTAGAAGCCGAGATTGAGCACCACGTTCTTCGCCCGCACCGCACGGTGGGCCACCGGATCCGGCAGGGCACGCCGTATCCGCGCGGCGATCGGGTCGCGCGCAGGCAGCGACATCACGTAGGTGGGAGAGCGCTGCAGCATCGTCACGTGCTCGGCCTTCTCCGCGAGAGCGGGCACGAGCGTCACAGCCGTGGCGCCGCTGCCGATCACCACGACCTTCCTGCCCTCGTAGTCGAGATCGTCGGGCCAGAACTGCGGGTGCACGATCGTTCCGGCGAAATCCTGCAGACCGGGGATGTCGGGGAGATAACCGGACTCGTAGCTGTAGTAGCCGCTGCAGATGTAGAGGAAGGTACAGGAGATCTCGACGGTACCGCCCCCGGCCGTGGCGCGGACCGTCCAGCGGGCGTCCTCCGAGGACCAGGATACGTCGATCACCCTGCGGCCGAACCGGATCCGTTTGTCGATGCCGAACTCGGCGGCGGTGTCGCGGATGTACTGCAGGATGTCGGGACCGTCGGCGATGGACTTCTCGCCCCGCCACGGGCGGAACGGGAAACCGAGCGTGTACATGTCGCTGTCCGACCGGATTCCGGGGTACCGGAACAAATCCCAGGTACCGCCGATCGCCTCTCGACTCTCGAGGATCGCGTACTCGAGATCCGGGCAGCGTGTCTGCAGCCGGTAAGCGGCACCGATGCCGGAGAGTCCGGCTCCGACGATCAGTACGTCGATGTGTTCCACGTGCATCCCCTACCTGTCGGTCCACGCCAGCAGGTCGTCGACCCCCCAGGTGTTGATCACCTGTTCGGGTTCGACACCCCGCTCGGCGGCACGTTCGCAACCGTACCCGAGCCAGTCGAGCTGCCCGGGCGCGTGCGCGTCGGTGTCGATGGAGAACAGGCACCCGATCTCGAGTGCCAGATCGACGAGACGCGAGGGCGGGTCGCGTCGTTCGGGCCGGCAGTTGATCTCGACGGCGGTGTCGTGGTCGCGACATGCGGCGAAGACCTTCTCGGCGTCGAACGTCGATTCGGGCCGGCTCCCACGGCCACCGGCGACGAGCCTCCCCGTACAGTGCCCGAGGACGTCGACGTGGGGGTTCGCTGCCGCACGCAACATGCGTTTCGTCATCACCGACCGGTCGGCCCGCAGGTTCGAGTGCACGCTCGCGACCACGACGTCGAGTTCGGCGAGCAGACCCTCGTCCTGATCGAGCGAACCGTCGTCGAGGATGTCCACCTCGATCCCCGTGAGAATCCTTGCGCCGCCGTTGTTCTCATTGATCTGCGCGATGATGCCGAGCTGCTGACGCAATCGCTCCGCGGTCAGGCCGTTCGCGACCTTCAGCCGAGGGGAGTGGTCGGTGAGGGCGAAGTACTCGTGCCCGATCATCGTCGACGCGACACGGTGCATCTCGTCGATCGGGCTGCCACCGTCGGACCAGTTCGAGTGGGTGTGCAGATCGCCGCGCAGCGACTCGAGCAGGTCGCGGGCGCCGCGCCCGATCGGCTCGGCCTCCTCACGCAACTGCGCGAGATAGGCGGGTACTCCGTCGAACGACTCGCGAACGATCGTCGCGGTCTTCTTCCCGACGCCCGGCAGGTCGGTCCACGAGTCGGTCTTCCGCAAGACCTCGCGCTTGTGTTCGCTCACGTCGGCGAGCACCTCGGCCGCGCGGCGGTAGGCCTGCACGCGATAGGTGTCGGCATGGTCGCGTTCGAGCCAGAAGGCGACTTCACGGAGCGCGTCGACGGGGTCCACCCCTCCATTGTGGCCGCGGGACGTCCGTAATCTGGGACGCATGCTCGAATCCGTCAGGTCGTCGTCTCCTCTCGGTGTGATCTCCGCACTGGCCGTCGGTGCGGTGTCCGCGCTGACACTCGTCTCCGCGCGTGTGGCGGTCGAGGCGAAGGACCTCGTATACGAGGTGGACGATGCGCCGGCGGCGCCGGTGGTGATCGTGCCGGGCGCGCGGGTGCACCGGGGACGTCCCATGCGGGTGCTCCGCAGCCGGCTCGACGTCGCGGTCGCGCTGATGGAGCGGGGACGGGTGCAGGCCGTGCTCGTCTCGGGCGATGCGGCGGGAAACTCGGGCGACGAGATCGAGGCGATGATCTCGTATCTCGTCGAGCAGGGCGTGAACCGCGAGCGGATCGTCGCCGATCCGTACGGTCTCGACACCTACGACACCGCCCGGCGTGCCGTCGCCACCTACGGAGTGCGACAGGCCCTGGTCACGACCCAGTCGTTCCACCTGCCGCGCGCGGTGGCGTTGTGCAGGCGGGTGGGGATCGACATCGCCGGGGTTCGCGCTGCGAACGACGTGCGGCCGCGCACGCGGATCAGGAATCTGGCGCGCGAGTACGTGCTGTCGCGGCCCAAGGCGTTTCTCGAACTCCGCTTTCCCCGCGACCCGGCGGTGTCGACGCCGCCGGACGACCGGCTGGCCGAGATCCTGTCCGGTCTCGAGCACGGTGTGGTGGCCACCCCGCCGTCGGATTCCTAGGCTCGTGTCCATGCGCCCCACAGCTCTCGTCACCGGAGGGGG
>NZ_AJVB01000008.1:0-34185 GCF_000278445.1 Rhodococcus sp. R1101 | reverse complement strand
GTCACCGAGGGAGATGCCACTGCAGTAGCCCCACGCCGAGAGACCGGACGTACAACGGCCCGCCGCATACAGACCGGGAATCGGATCTCCGTCCACATGAAGAACTTCCGAGTCCACCGAGGTCTGCAGTCCCCCCAGGGTGAAACCTCCGGTCATGCCGCGCAGATCGATCGCGGCGATCGGCGATCGAAGGGGCCGCACCCACTCCGCCTTCTTTCCGAAGACCGGATCCGTCCCCGATTCGGCGTGCCGATTGTAGAGCTCCACCGTCGAGACGAGAGTTCCTGCGGGAAGACCCATTTCGGACTCGAGTTCCGACACCGTCTCACACACCCAGGTCGGCCGGTGACGGAGTTGCGGACTCGAGGTCGGTGTGGCCATTCCTTCCTCGTAGGCCTGTTCGTCGATGACCAGGAACGCCTGATTGTCGTTCTGGTACATGGTGAGCTGGCCGATCCGCCCGGGATAGGTGTCCTCGGTGACGTAACGCTGCCCCCGGCCGTTGACCAGGATGCCTCGCGCGATCAGTTGCGGGTCGCAGAAGAACGCGACCTCACAGGCGTCCATATGCGCCAGTCGCGCTCCGAGTGCCTGAGCCATCGCGATTCCACGACCGTCGTGCTCCTCCACGGTCGCGGCAGGCCGCTTGTACAGCCGTGGGGCGTGCGCCTGCATCATCTCGTCGTTGTAGGCGAACGACCCGGTGGCGAGGACGACACCGCCGCGCGCACGTACCGTGAGCGGAGCACCGAACCTCGTGGCGACGATCCCTACGACGCGTCCGGTCTCGTCGACGACGAGACGCTGGACCCGGACATCGGATTCGACATGCACGCCGAGATCGGCGGCCTTCGCGATCAGGGTCGTCATGAGCACGTGACCGGCAGCCTGATCACCGTTGCGCGGCATCGTCACCTGAGCGAGATGCCCACGGGGAGCGGGGTCGACGAGTGTGGCGAACGGCGCGGCGTTCTCACCACCGCTGTACATGAGCGAGTCGTCCACGGGGCACTCCCACCCGGGCTGGGACCAGAAGCTCTCCTTGTAGGGCACGCCGCATGCTTCGAGCCACTCGAAGTGGTCGACGCTGCCCTCGCAGTAGACGTCGAGTTTGTCCTCGTCCACACCCGGACCGAGGGCCGCGGCGAGAAAGGTCTTCATCTGCTCGGGGGTGTCGTCGAATCCGCACGCCTTCTGCAGTCGTGTGCCACCGCCGAGGTAGACGATGCCGCCCGACAGCGCCGCCGCTCCCCCACCGCCGCCGGTACGTTCGAGCACCAGTACGTCGGCGCCACTCTCGGCCGCACCGATCGCTGCGGAGACACCGGCGATACCGAAACCGGCGACCACGACGTCGGCTTCGAGATCCCAGCGTTCGATCTCGCCGGCGGGGACAGGGCGAACCGGAGAAGTGCTCATGGAAGGTCCTTCCGAAAACGGAGAGCGGCACACGATCCCGCAGAGGGTGGAGTGATCCCCTCGGACCGTAGAGGCCGTTCCCCCTCGGCGGTGAAGAATTCCCGGTGGCCGGGAGAACGGGCAGAAACACTCGCGGCGTCCCCACCGGGAGCGCGGAGATCAGATGAGATTGTCCTCGACCGGCAACCCGAATGCGTCCCGTCCGTACAAGGCATAGGCCCGCTCGGGTTCGTTCGCGACGTGGACGCTTCCGGCATGTGCGTCGCGCCAGGCACGTTCGATGACACCGCCGAGGAACAACGACGTCCCCCCGGCCGTCTTGAACAACAGGTCGATCGCCTCGACCGCTCGCTCGGTGGCCCGCACCTGATCCCGCCGGGTACGCAAGCGCAGTTGCAGCGGGATCTCCGCGCCCGCCCGCGCCAGCTTCCACAGCTCACGCATATTACGGTCGAGCTGGAGCGTCGCCGCGTCGATATCCGATGCTGCCCGTCCCACGGCGACCTGCGCGAACGGATCGTCCACGAAACGTCCCCCGCCCAGACTCAGCCGCACCCGCTCGCGCATCGCCGACAGATACTCGTCGTAACATCCGGCAACCACCCCCACGATGGGCACGGCGACGGCGGTGGTGAACATGGCGGCGAACGGAAGCCGATAGAGCGGACCGGGGTTGACCTTCTGGCCCGGCCCTCGCAGCTGCGAGGTCTCGTAGTTGCTCTTCACCCGGTAGTCGGGGACGAACACGTCGTCGACGACGATCTCGTTGCTGCTCGTCCCTCGCAGTCCCACGACGTTCCACACGTCGCGAATCATGTAGTCGCACTTCGGAACGAGGACGGTGACGACATCGACGGGCTGCCCCTCCGATCCGACGATCACCGCACCGAGCAGCGCCCACGAGGCGAACCCGCAGCCGGAGGAGAACATCCACGTTCCGGACAGGCGGTAACCACCGTCGACGGGGACGAGTCTTCCGACCGGGGCGTACGCCGAGGAGATGAGCACGGAATCGTCCTCACCCCACACGTCGCGTTGCGCCCGGTCGTCGAACAGAGCGAGATGCCAGGGATGGACACCGACGATGGAGGCGATCCATCCCGTCGAGCCGCAGACCTCCGAAATCGTCCGCACCACTTCGTAGAACCGCGCGGGTTCGGTCTCCGATCCGCCGTACCGGCGGGGTTGCAACATGCGGAACACTCCGGCCGAGACGAGATCGCGGATGGTCTCGTCGGGAATGCGGCCGAACTGGTCGACACGTGCGGCCCGATCGGCGATCCCCGGGGTCGATTCCCGGACCGCGTCCAGAACGTCGTCGGCGGTCATCGGACTCCTCGTGTCGTGTGTGCGCTTCCCCCGCAGCATATCCGGGTTCCACGCGCCGACTCCTGTGCACCCGCGCGGCTACGGCAGCGACCGGCCGTGTCCGAGTTTCGGATGGATACTCCCGCCGGCGCGTCCCGAGGTCACTCGACGCGCAGGAGCGGCGCGAGTTCGGTCGCCACGTTCTGCACGGATCCGAGATCGCGAACCGTCCGGGCGAGCCGCTCGAGTTGTTCCACGGAGACGAGATCGCCGCAGAAGTCCACCGCTTTGCTCATCACGCTGTCCCAGTCCGCACGGGTCTCGGGGGTCCAGGGGTCTCCCCGAGTGAACTCCGTGTCCACCACGTACTCCCGGCCGCGGGCGCGCACCGTCATCGAGGCACGGGTTCGGCGGGGGCGGCCGATCGTCGAATCGGCCACGGCGTCTCCCCAGTCGCGGTCGAGTTCGGGATCGGGTGCCGTCACGATCCTGGACGCGATGTCCCACACCTTCGGATCCTGGGTGTGGATCGGATCGAACCACGCGGGTCCGGGTGTGATCTGCAGGACGGCCAGTGCGAGCAGATAGGGGATGTTGAAGGCTCCGTGGATCGCGGCACGATGGTCGGGTTCGATACTCGTTGCCGGCGTGTGGAACACCCGCTGGCTGTAGGCGCCGGGGTTGAGCCGAACCTCGATGTGTTCGATATCGTCCGGCCCCCAGCCGTGCTCACGGACGAGCGCGCGCAACGCATCGATGGGGGCACCCGTGTAGCGGCAGGCGGGGTAGTACTTCACGGCGCTGTCGAGTATCCACCAGTGGTCTCCGATATCCTCGGTGATCGCCTCGCGCCGCACCGAACGGAATCCCTGGGCCTCGAAGAATCCCGGTTCGAGGTCGAGCAGGTCCGGTTCCCCCAGATAGCCGGCCTCGGCAAGAACCAATGCCGTCATTCCTGCCTGCACCACATGCATGTTCGGGCAGTACTTGTAGGTGGCCAGTTCCGTGCGTTCGGTGTTGTGGGTGTTCCGGGCCGTCGGGGCTGTCGCCGCAGCGAGCGCGAGCGCGTGGATCATCCGGTCGCGGGACACACCCGACACCAGGCCGGCGGAGACGACCGTGCCGAGAGTGCCGTATCCGCTCCCGAAGAGCTCCGACCACTTCATCTTTCCGTCGGCGACCTCCATGAACGAGCATGCGAGGTTGAGCCGCGCGGTCATGTCGTAGCCGACAGCGACGGCACGGAGCAGGCTGTCGCCGGACGCACCGACGCGTTCGGCCTCGGCGAGGGCCGAGGAGACCACGATCGTCGCGAAGTGCGCCGAATTGAAGAGCGTGTCGTCCGCGTCGAGCGCGTAGGTGATCTCGGAGTTGAACGCAGCGGCGACGGCGGCAGGCGCTTTGGTCGAACGGCCGAACACGGTGGCTTCCTCGGGCCCGCCGAGGCGATCGATCACCGTGTGTGCCATGCGAGTACGTTCCATGCGTGCTGCGGCGAGGCCACACACGAGGGTGTCGAACACGATGAGTCCGGTGTAGTCGGCGACTTCCGGCGGCAGCGCGCGGGCGTTGCGCGCGGCGGCGAAGTCGGCGATTCGTTCGGTCAGCAGTGACGTCACAGGAGCACCTCGGGCATGCGTAGGGACGGCCCGCGTCGAGTGCGTGAGAATCCGGCGTGAGCTGTAATCCACATCACTCTCGCCGAAGCGAGTGACGCACCACCTTCCGGTCCCGCTCACCGGGAGCGCCCTTCCCGGTGCACCGAGGCGATCGGCCAGGCCCACCGACGCGACGATGCCACGGCGTCGTACGCCGTGGCATCGTCGGAAGGTATCCGGGTGGACGAACTCGATCAGCCCACCGGAGGCGAGAACGCCGCGAGCGGTTCGGAACCCGACCAGTCGTGGCCCCAGTAACTGTCCGCGGTGATTTCCTCTGCGGTGTAGAAGGCCTCGTCGACGAGCATCCCCTCCGTGCCGAACTCGATGTCCCATCCGCCCGGAGCCCGGACATAGAACGAGACCATCTTGTCGTTGGTGTGGCGGCCCAGTGTCGACGAGATCGAGAAACCGAGCTTGTTCACCCGATCCAGGGCCTGACCGACCGCGTCGAGGGTGTCGACCTCGAGCATCAGATGCACGAGACCGGGCGCGCTCCCGGGCGGGGCCGGGCACAGCGCGAGGCTGTGATGGCGGCGGTTGACGCCGAGGAAACGCACTCGTCGGACCGGCGGGGGGGCCGAGAGTCCGCCGAGCCGTGTCGCTCCGCGCGGGAGGAAACCGAGTACCTCGGTGTAGAACTCGTAGGACTCGGCGAAGGCTGCGGTGGGCAGGACGACATGTCCGAGCCCTTCCTCACCGGTATGGAAGGTGCCGCCGAAAGGCGTCACGATCGGGCTGTGGTCGAGCACCGGCCCGAAGAAGACCTCGGTGCGAGTTCCGCCCGGGTCGTCGAAGGCGATGACCTGCTCGGCGTCGCGGTAGGTGGACTCTTCCTCCGAGAGCACCTCCACCTCGATGCCGGCCTTCTCGACCGCCTCGCGCACGCGGCGGAGAGCGAACTCGTCGCGCACCTCCCAGCCCACGGCGAGCGCCTTGTCGACCTCGCCGGGAAGCACGATCAGACGTGCACGGCGCTCGTCGATGCGCAGGTAGAGACCGTCGGCCTCGGGCCCGGTACCGACCGCCATGCCGAGTCCGTCGACGACGAGTTCTCGCCAGCGAGTGATGTCTGTGGTCTGGATCCTGAGATAACCCAGGCCCCGGATGTCCGTCATATCCGAATGTTCCTTCGCCGTCAGTGGGGTTGTGTCAGATCATCGACCGCATCATGCCCTGCGGCTCCTCGCCGAGCTGGCAGAGCGTCGCGGCATGGAAGATGGATCCGGGCACGTGGATGGCGTGGCTGAGACCCGCGTGGGCGTCGCGCCAGAAGCGCTGCAGCGGGTTGCTCAACTGCAGTGCGCCACCGCCGGCACGGGCGAAGATCTCGTCGACCGCTGCCACGGCCCGCCAAGCGGCGGCCGTCTGCGTGCGCCGGCCGATGGCGCGCTGCTCGAAGGTGACCTCCACGCCCTTCTCCGTCAGATCCCAGAAACGATCGACGGTCTCGAGGATCGCGGCCCGGGACGCGGCGATCTCCGCCGCGGCGTTGCCGAGGGCCGACAACACGTAGGGATCCTGCTTGATGGCCGTGCCGGACACCGTGACCCGCTCACGCTGCGACTCGATGTAGCAGTTCAGAGCGCCCTCGGCGATACCGATGAGCGACGAGGTGATACCGAGCGGGAAGATGCACGAGAACGGGAACTTGTAGAGCGTTTCGTCCCGGCCGGCGTCCTGCCATGCCACACCGCCCATGACGCGCTCCGCGCGCAGGGTGCGGTACTCGGGGAGGAAGGCATCCTTGACGATGAGGTCCTTGGATCCGGTGCCACGCAGACCGACCACGTTCCAGCTCTCGTGGTCGATGGTGTAATCGGACCGCGGCAGGAGCACGTGCAGGCTCTGTGGCGGGTTGAGCCGGTTGCCGTCCTTGTCGCCGACGGCCGCGCCGATCATCACCCAGTCGCAGTGATCGGTGCCCGAGGAGAACGACCAGCGGCCGTTGAGGATGTACCCGCCGTCGACGGGGGTCGCGACACCCATCGGCGCGTACGGGGAGGCGATCCAGGTGTCGGGATTCTCGCCCCATACCTCTTCCTGCGCCTTCGGGTCGAAGAAGGCCATCTCCCACGGGTGGACACCGACGATGCCGCTGACCCAGCCGGTCGCGCCGTCCATCGCACCGATGGCCATGGCCGTCTCCGCGAATTCCCGCGGGTGCGCTTCGAGACCGCCGAATTCCTTCGGCTGCAGGAGCCGGATGACACCGGCGTCACGGAGTCTTTTTGCGCTGCGGTCGGTCAGACGCATGAGGGTGTCGCCTTCGGCGCCGTCCGCGCGGATTTCGTCTGCGAACTCCGAAACGGAGTCGAGCACCTGTCCCATGATCTCTCCAGCTCTGTGAGGGTGACGCCCCCGGTACGGCATGGTGAGCGTCGGTTCCGTTGGCGCTTACGGTCCCAGGAGAACGGTTCTCGTATCGTGGATTTTCCACTGAGCGGGAACCGCTCGGCCGGCGCCGAGGGTACCCGGCGGGCACCCTCGGCGACCGGTGCCTAGGAGTCTTCTCGGGTGAGGAACGCGAGCACGGTCGACAGCCATGCCTCGCGTGCTTCGATCATCGTCCAGTGCCCGCAATTGGGGAACACGTGCAGTTCACCCCGGCGCAGCTCGCGCATCGGGAGCATTCCCATGTCCACGGGACTGACCCGGTCGTCCCGGCCCCAGGTGAGCAGGGTCGGCGCGGTGATCTTGTGCAGCTGAGCCCAGTACGGGGTGGCGTCGGAAGCGGCCGCGGCCTTCGCGGAGGCGGCGAAAGCAGCAGTGCTGTACATACGCCGTGCGATCTCGAGGGTCTTCGGTTCGGTGGCGAGTGCCCACCGCTCCTCGATGAGTTCCTCGGTGATGATCGCCGGGTCGTACACCATGGAACGCAGCCAGCGGACGAGTTTCTCCCGGGTCGGATCGTCGGTGAACTCCATGAGCAACCGGATGCCCTCGCCGGGGGACGGAGCGAAGACCGACCGTCCCGCCCCTCCGATGGTGACCAGCTTCTTCACCCGATCGGGCTGGGCGATGGCGAATTGCGTTCCGACGATTCCGCCCATCGAGTTACCGATGACGGAGACGCGGTCGAGGCCGAGTCCGTCGAGGAAGTCCGTCACGGCCACCGACGCCATCGCCATCGGGTGGCCCTCGCACGGATCGCTCACTCCGAAGCCCGGAAATTCCAGGACCAGGCAGCGGAAGTGCTCGGCGAGATCGGCGAGCACACCTCGGTAGTTCCGCCAGCCGGTGACACCCGGCCCGGATCCGTGGAGCAGCAGGAGCGGTTCACCCTGGCCCGCTTCGTGATACCGGAGGGTGCCGCGGTCGGTCGCGAGTTCCCTCGCCGTGGTCTCGAAACTCAATTGCGTCGTCATACCGACGAGGTTTCCAGTGATCCCACTCACGTCGCGCGTACGCTCCCGATCACCGGGATGCCCCGAGCAGGGACCGGGGGTGCGGACGTATGAGTGTTGCATCCAGCTGTCGGACTGCTACATCCAGCCGTCGGACTGCGTCGCGAGCATGCGTTCCATGACCTGCGGTGACCACGACGCATCCGCCGCCCGCGCGGCACGATTGCGGCGGGGGGTGCTCAGTTCGGGGTACAGCGTGCGGGAGATGTCCCGGACGGCGTTGGCGACCAGCGGTGCGATGCGCTCGAGGTGTCCGGGGCGGGTGGGCCCGCACAGGGAGATCGCGGCGACGGGCGACGCAGGGCTGCGGATCGCGGCGCCCACGCAGGACATACCCGCGGTGGCCTCGCCGGTTTCGAAGGCCAGGCCGTGACGGCGGCGGATCCGGTTGAGTTCGAGATGCAGGGTCGACAGGTCGGTGATGGTCCGCTCCGTGCGCGGGGGCAGTTGCGGACCCACGTAGAGAGCATCGACCTGCTCGGGTTCGAGACCTGCGAGCAGTGCCTTGCCGCCGGCGGTGGCATAGGCGGGTGCGCGTCCCCCGACACGGGAGGGCAGTGCTGCGGCGAGCTGACCACCGATCTTGTCGAGGTAGACGCAGTCGCGGCCGTCGAGCACGGACAGATGCGCGACCATGCCCGTCGTCATGTGCAGTTCGTGGAGCAGGGGCGCCGCCGCCTCGCGGATGCGGATGTGCCCGCCGTCGCCCTCACCCATGGCCTTGGCGCGGCGACCGAGGCAGTACCCGAAGGATGCGTGGTCGATCCAGTCGAGCCGTACCATCTGGTCGAGGATGCGGTGGACCGTCGAGCGCGGCAGGTGAGTGCGGCACGCGACTTCCTCGAGGGTGAGCCTGGAGGACATGTCGTCGAACGCGTCGAGGATGAGGGTCATACGTTCGACCATCGACGCGGGCAGTTCGCGCTTCGATGCCTGGGAGACCTGCGCATGTTGCGAGTCGGACATCGCCACCCTTTCTCCGAACCTGGTCACCCACGACAGTGACGAAACTGAAATTGATTCTTGTGGGCGCTCTCCAGAGTACTCGATGGTGACCTGCTGCACAATTCCCGTTGAGCGGACACCCCGCGGGTCGGACGGCCTCGCCGCTCCCTCCGCGCGTCTCACTGAGCAGGAGATACCCGGCCTCGCGGACAGGACTGTGGGTACAACCGAGGCGCGGGCCGAATCCGCCCTGCAGCCGTCATCCTACGAGTCGAAAGAGCCGAGACCGCGATGCCAGAAACCGAGTCCCCCCTCTTCCGCCCCCTGACGGTGCGCTCTCTCGAGCTCCGCAACCGCATCGTGATGTCCCCGATGACCCGCTCCTACTCGCCGGGTGGCGTGCCCGGCGCGGACGTCGTCGAGTACTACCGGCGCCGGGCCGCGGGCGGTACCGCCCTGATCGTCACCGAGGGTGTCGCCATCGACCACCCGACGGCGGTCGACAACCCGCGGGTGCCGCACATGTACGGCGAAGCAGCTCTCGACGGCTGGCGCCGCGTCGTCGAGGCCGTCCACGCCGAAGGTGGACGTATCGTTCCCCAGCTCTGGCATGTCGGCCCCCTCTGGGGGGCGATGACCGCCGATGTCGATCCCGCTCTCACGCCCATGCGACCGTCCGGTGTCTGGGGCGAGCTCGGCGTCACGTCCTACGGGAAGGGCTACGTCGAACGAGCATCCGCCCCCACACGGGCCATGACCCTCGAGGACATCGAACAGGTCGTCGCCGCCTACGCCGACGCCGCCGCCGCTGCGGCCCGGGTCGGCTTCGACGGCATCGCCCTGCACGGAGGGCACGGTTACCTGCTCGACTCGTTCCTCTGGGAGGGAACGAATCTCCGTGACGACGAATGGGGCGGAGACCTCGCGCGCCGCACCCGCTTCCCTGCCGCGGTTGTCGCTGCGATCCGCTCGCGCATCGGCGACGACCTGCCGATCTTCTACCGGTTCTCGCAGCACAAGCAGCAGAACTACGAAGCGCGGATCGCCCACACGCCGGACGAGCTGAAAGCCGTCCTCACGCCTTTGGCCGAAGCAGGGGTCGACGTGTTCGACGCGAGCATCCGACGTTTCGACATGCCGGCATTCGAAGGCAGCGACCTCACGCTCGCAGGCTGGGCGAAGAAGGTCACCGGAGCGCTCTCGATGGCGGTGGGCAGCGTGGGAATCGCGACCTCCTTGCGCGAGAGCCGCCTGCAGGGCAGTGCGCCCGTGCGCAACAACGTCCCCGAACTCGAACGACGTTTGGGCGACGAGGAATTCGACCTGATCGCCATCGGACGTCTGCATCTGGCCGACCCGTCGCTCGCAACGACCCTGCGCACCGGTGCCGAGCTGCCCGAGTTCGATCGCACGGTGCACGAGGCCGCACTCGTCTGATCTCCGGCACGCGGTCCCGCTCATCGGGATCACCGAGCGGGGCGACTCTCACCTGCTCTAGAAAGTGATCCGAGACACTCCCATTCGTGGGTCGGGAACCGCGGCCCGAGATCGGGTCGCCGAGAGTCTGGAATGTGCTGTGACGTCCTACGCCAACGAACTCTCCCACTCGGAATCCGTGGCCCGCACAGGTCGGGGCCGATTCGACCGGCGGCAACCGGTGTGGGTGATCGTGTCGGTCCTGATCGCCGTCGAGATCATCAGTGCGTTCGAAACATCCATGATGTTCGCCGCGATTCCGACGCTCATCACCGAATTCGGTAGCGACGCATCGACAGTCGGGTGGGCCGTGACGGCCTTCCTGCTCGTGTCCGCGGCATCCGCCGCGGTGTGCGGGCGGCTCGGCGACATGTACGGCCGGGAACGGATCCTGATGATCCTTCTCGCCGTCGCGGCGGTGGGTTCGACGGTCAGCGCCGTCGGTGACAGCCTCACCAGCATCATCGTCGGTCGCGCGATCCAGGGTGTGGCCGGTGCGATTCTGCCGCTGTGCATCGGACTGGCACGCGAACACCTTCCGGTCGAGCGCGTTCCCGTCGCGGTGGCACTGATCTCCGGTTCCGCCGTCGCCGCGGGTTCGGCGTCGCTGCTCGTCGCCGGCCTGCTGATCGACAACGCCAGCTGGCACATGATCTTCGTCGTGGCGGCCGTCTATGCGCTCTTCGCGCTGCTGCTCGTCTGGTTCGTCCTTCCCTGGCGCCGCCCCACCGGGACCTCCGAGAAGATCGACTACCTCGGAGCGGTGGGCTTCGCCGGTGCTGTCGCCGCGATCCTGCTCGGCGTCAACAAGTCCCAGGCGTGGGGTTGGTCCGATGCGCGCACCCTGGGCCTCATCCTCGGTGGCACCGTCGCACTGGTCCTGTTCGTGCGCTGGGAACTCCGGATCCCCTCCCCCATCATCAACGTGCGCCTGTTCACCGATCGCAAGTTCTCCCTCACGATGCTGGCCACCGTGGCGATCGCGGCAGGACCGCTGGGTGTGATCACCATGATCATCCCGATCATCATGCAGACGCCGTCGACCGGCGGTTTCGGCCTCGGTCTCAGCGCGACGCACGCAGGCTGGCTGTCGTTCATCGGCTCCCTGTTCGGCTTCGTGTGCACCCCGCTGAGCGGACGGATCTCCGCCGCAGTGGGTTCGCGGGTGTCGATGCTGCTCGGTACCGGTCTCTTCGTCGTCGGAACCGTCGTCATGCTCACGGCACACCACTCCGTGGTCGCCATGACCGCGATGGTCGTGGTGGTCTCCGTCGCCACCGCCTTCGCCTACACGGCAATTCCCAATCTGATCGTCGAGGCAGTGCCCGAGCACAACACGAGCGAGACGACCGGCACGAACGCCGTGCTGCGCACCGCGGGCCAGGGTGTCGGTACGTCGATCGCCACCATGCTGCTCGCCTTCGCGGCGACCCCGCTCGCCGGAATCAACATGGTCGGTGTCATGCTCATCGTCCTGTCCGTGGTCACGATCGGGATCACCGTGCTGATCCCCCGCACCGCACGCGCCGCCTGATCCCGAACAGCCTGTCTCCTCCCGGTGTCCCGATTACCGGGAGGAGACGCGCGTGTGTATCGGGCGGCGTTCTACCGTGGTCCGATCGAAAATTGTTGTATCGAAGGGAACCCGCTGCGATGACAGCCGTCCAGGCACCGGTCAGTTCACGTTCCGCTGTGCTGACCGTCAGTGCAGTCGTCCAGGAGACCGCAGACGCGTGTTCACTGGTGTTCGACGTACCACAGGATCGCCGCGCGGACTTCACCTACAAGCCCGGCCAGTTCCTGACCTTGCGCATCCCCAGCGACGTGACGGGTTCCGTGGCTCGCTGCTACTCCCTGGCGAGCTCACCGCACGCCGACGAACCGCTCAAGGTCACGGTCAAGCGCACCGTCGACGGATACGGCTCGAACTGGCTGTGCGACAACATCACCGCCGGCCAGAGCATCGAGGTGCTGCCTCCCGCAGGAGTCTTCACCCCGGTCGACCTCACCGAGAAGCTCGTACTGTTCGCCGGTGGAAGCGGGATCACCCCCGTCATGTCGATCCTCAAGTCGGCACTGCACAGCGGAAACCGCAATGTGGTGGTGATCTACGGCAATCGTGACGAGAAATCGGTCATCTTCGCCGAAGAACTCCGTGAGCTCGCCGCACGACACTCCGACGCCCTCACCGTCGTCCACTGGCTCGAGAGCGTCCAGGGCCTGCCGTCCCCGCAGCAGCTCGCGACCTTGATCTCCTCCTTCGCCGATCACCGCGCGTACATGTGCGGGCCCGGCCCGTTCATGGACACCGTCCGCAACAGCCTGCTCCTGGCAGGTGTCCCCAAGGACCGGATCCACGCCGAGGTCTTCACCTCGCTGTCCGGCGATCCGTTCGCCGACGTCCCCCTCGTCGAGATCGACGAGTCGGATGCCGACGCGACCTCTGCGACAGTGCAACTCGACGGCGAGGAGCACGAGCTCGTGTGGCCGCGCAGCGCCACCCTGGTGGACATCATGCTGTCCAAGGGCCTGGACGTGCCGTATTCGTGCCGTGAGGGCGAGTGCGGGTCGTGCGCGTGCACCGTCGTCGAAGGGGAGGTGGACACCCCGCCCTCCGCGATCCTCGACGAGGAGGACATCGCCAACGGTTACGTCCTCGCGTGCCAGGCCCGGCCGAAGAGCAAGAACGTGCGCATCGACTTCTGAGTCCCCCACAACGAGATCGTCCCCGGATGCCGTGAGGCACCCGGGGACGATCCGTATGTGGTCGATCAGCGGTTGAGCAGTGCCCGCATCGCTGCCGCGGCACCGTGGACGAGCTTGTCGCGAGGGAACCCGCTGCGCTTGACCGCGGCCTCGTAGTTGCCGCCCGCGACCCATACAGGACCGTCCTGGAGGTGTTCGAGACCCTCGCGCGCGACATCCTCCGGCTCGGCGACGAGCATCCCGGGAATGTCGAAGTTCAGACCCGCGCGCACCATCGCGGGCGTACGGGTCACACCGAGGACGAGTTCGACCACGTGCACACCGTGCGGCGCGAGTTCGAGCCACAGGCTCTCGGCGAAGACGCGGCTGAACGCCTTCGATGCCGCGTAGATGCTCTGATGCTCGGCTCCCATGTACCCGGAGAGCGATCCGAGCAGCATGATGCCACCGCGACCGCGTTCCTTCATCGGCCCACCGAACAGATGCGACAACTCGACCTGACGATGGACGTTGAGTTCGATCACACCGCGGAATCCGTCGATATCACCGGTGACGAACTCGTGGCCGTAGCTGTTGGCGCCGGCGTTGAAGATGAACAGCCCGACCTCGATGTCCTCGGTCGCCCGGCGGATCTGGTCCACCGCGTCGTCGTCGAGGAGGTCCAGCGCGAGGGTGCGCACCTGCACGCCGTTGCTGCGCGCCTTGTCCGCCGTCTCCTCGAGAGGCCCCGGCTTACGGGCGATGAGCACGAGATCGAATCCCGCGCGGCTCAGTTCGTCGGCGAACGCCGCACCGACACCTTCGGATCCGCCGGCGATGACGGCCCACGGGCCGTAGTGCGAGCGATCGAGGTCGAGACGTTCGGTCATGATCGGGTCCTTACGGGAAGTAGTCGGAAAACGAGAGTTCGGTGCGTGGACGTCAGTGCACGATGGGAGGTTTGATCGGGGTGTCGTCGAACACCTCGATGACGCCCGCGGTGGCCGCCCGGGTGATCGCCGCATCGAGATGCGGGCACGACATCCGGGGCGCGCCGGGGCGGCCGTCGCGACCGTCGTCGTCCTGAACGACAGGACAACGACGGCGCGCGTCGGCGTTCCACTGGATGGACGTGTGCTCCCAGCTGTTCTTCTGGACCAGCACCTGCGCGGCGCATTCGCCGCACCGCAACGGCTCCATCCGGTTCTGCATGTTCTCCGCTCCTAGTCCGCGGTGGTGGACTGCTGCGCGCCGGCCTGTTCGGCGGCTCCGGCTCCGTCGAGGGCGGTCTTGCGAGCGATGTTCTCCTCGACCTCCTTCATCCAGGCCGCCACCGGACGGGTGGTGTCCATCTCGAATTCGAAACGGTCGGTCATTTCCGGCTTGACGTCCTCGACGTCCACATAGAACTGCTCGTACCAGCGACGCAACTGGTAGACGGGGCCGTCCTCCTCGCACAGGAGCGGGTTGTCGATGCGCGTCTTGTTCCGCCAGATCTCGATGTCCTGCTCGAAGCCCTTGGCGATGAAGGTCCCGAACTGCTGAGCGGTCTGCAAGGCCTGCTCGCCTTCGAGACGGTCGGACTTCTTGACGATCATGCCGTACATCAGCACGAACTTGTCCTGGGAGACCGGATAGTGGCAGTTGATCAGAACCGACTCGACGTCGTACCCCTCGTACTGGTAGACGAGGTCGTCGATCATGAAGGACGGTCCGAAATAGCTCGCATCCGAGCGGCTGCCCAGCATCTTCGGCTGTCCGGCCGCATGCGGACGGGCATCTTCCCGGGCCTGACCGCGCATGAACTGGCTCGCCACCTGTCCTTCGAAGACGTTCTTGAAGTACGTCGGGAAGGAGTAGTGCACATAGAAGAAGTGCGCCATGTCGACGATGTTGTCGATGATCTCACGGCAGTTCGTGTCGACCTCGGTGGTGTACCAGACCCAGTCGGTCCACTCGTCGCTCGTCGCACCTTCGATGCGCGGGATGGTCACGTCGGCCGGCGGCGGGTTCCCTTGCGGGTCGTGCCACACGAAGAGCATGCCGTCCTGGTCGAGGGTGTGCCATGCGCGGGTCTTCGCGATCGGAGGCACTCGCCGCGCATACGGGATGTTCTTGCAGCGACCGTTGCCGCCCCAGCGCCAATCGTGGAAGGGACACGCGATCTCGTCGCCCTTGACGGTGCCCCGGCTGAGGTCCCCGCCCATGTGCCGGCAGTACGCGTCGAGGATCTTGATCTCGTCGTTGCTGTCGGCCCACACCACGAGCTTGGTGCCGAAGGCCTCGACCGAGTGGGGCTTGCCGTCCTTGAAGTCCTTCGACAGACCCAGGCAGTGCCAGCCCCGGGCGAAGCGGGCGGGAGTCGACCCGGCGACGATCTCACGGATCTCGGATTGTTCGGAAGTGCCGAGGCTCACGGTCATCCGTCCTTTCGGGAGGAAGGGAAGCGTTGGGGTTCAGGCGACGAAGTCCGATGAAGCGTTCCGTCGCTATACGACCTGCACGCTAGGTGATCGGAATCACCCCTGATGAGGGCATCTCACTGGTCGAGACCTCCGCCGGTGCCGGGAACGAAGGCCCCCTGCGATCACGCGACCGTAGCGGGCTCCGCGGTCGGCAACAGGGCCGCCCGGCCGTTGGCGACGAACTCCTGCTCGATGCGCGCTCGCGCCTCGTCGTCGAGCAGAACGTACTCCGGCGTCCGTCCGACACGCACGTAGACCGGATCGGTGGTGTTCCACGCCACCGCCCGCAGCGGTGCCTTGTTCACCTTGTTGCTCCCCGTCAGCGGGATCTGTGCGGTGACGCGCACGAACCGCGGCCACCACTTGTCACCCATGTCGGGCTGCTCGGCGAGGACGGCTCCGAACACCGCCGGATCGAACTCCGCGCCGGGATCGAGTTCGACGGCGCACATGACCTGATCCCCGGTGGTCGGATCGGGCACGGCGAAGACCGGGGCGGACAGGATGCCCGGAACCCGGAGAACGATTCGTTCGACGGGGGCGGCGGAGAAGTTCTCGCTGTCGACACGGAGCCAGTCGGAGGATCTGCCCGCGAAGTAGAAGAAGTCGTTCTCGTCGCGGTATCCGAGGTCTCCCGACCAGAAGTCGTTCCCCTTGATCCGGTCGGCCATCGCCTCGGGGTTCTTGTAGTAGCCCTCGAAGGTGTGTGCGGTGTCGCAGGCGACGATCTGGCCGACGGCCTCGCTGTTGAGGAGACGACCCGACTCGTCGAAGCGCGCGCGGGGACATTCCTTGCCCGTGGCCTCGTCGAGAATGCGGACGTCGACGTCACCGACGGCGACTCCGAGCGAACCGGCCGGGGTGTCCGGGGTGCGGTTGATGCGGAAGACCCCCTCGCTCATGCCGTAGCCTTCGACGACCGTGCACCCGAAACGTTCGGAGAAGCGGGCCACGTCGGCCTCGGACGCCTCGGTGCCGAACGCCAATTCCAGGGTGCTCGTGCGGTCGCGGGGGTCTTCGGGACGGCTCAGGACATACGACAGTGCCCGTCCCACGTAGTTGACGAAGGTGGCGCCGTAGCGGTGGATGTCGTCGGAGAACCGGCTTGCGGAGAACTTCCGGATGAGGCAGACGGTCGCGCCGGCCCGCATGGCCGTGCCGAGGTTGAGCATGACCGCGTTGCCGTGGAAGAGCGGCATGCACAGATAGGCGACCGAATCCTCGCGCATGCGCACACGTTCGGTGAGCGGCCCGAGAAGGCGGGCCAATCGTCCCTGCCCGACGATGACGGCCTTCGGCGCACCGGTGGACCCGGAACTGAACAGCAGCAGCGCGATGTCGTCGGCGGACGGGATCGTCTCCGGCAGGTCTGCACCGCGGAACGGCTCGAGGAACTGCCCGTACCGCGCGTCGTCGATGTCGTAGATCCTGTCGTCGGCGAGACCGTGATCGACGCCCTCGAGCAGGTGCGCGAGCCGGGATTCGGTGATCACCAGGTCGATATCCGCGTGCCGGATGTCCCGGGCGATCTCCGGGCCGCTACGGCTGGCGTTGATGCCCACGACTGCCGCCCCGGCCATCGCGCCGGCGCCGATCCAGAAGACGAAGTCGGGGACGTTCTCGAGCAGCACCCCGATGTGGCGCTGCCGATCCGCGGGAGCAGGCACGGTCGCGATGAGCGCGGCGGCACGATCCGAGCTCTCCTGCACCACCTCGTCCCAGGTCCACTGCCGGTCCTCGAAACGCAACCCCACCTTCGGGTCACCGTGACGAGCGCGCACTACTTCTGCGAACGTGTCCAAGTCTTTCCTCCAGACGGTTGTGGCAATCAAGCGAATACGGCGCGACCGCCGGACAGGACGGAACCGGTCTCCGTGACGACGTCGAACCGGGCGTCCGCGGCATCACCCCAGGCGCGCACCTGCGCGGTGTCGCCGGGGAAGACGGGGGCCGCGAACCGGCCGAACAACGTCGTGAGGTCGGCGGGGTGGACCCCGAGCATGCGTGCGAGCGGCAACGTCGCGGCGGCCAGCGTGCACAGTCCGTGCAGGATGGGGCGGGGCTGCCCGATCCGCGCCGCGGCGTCGGGATCGATGTGGATGTGGTGCCGGTCACCGGTCAGCCGATAGAGAACAGCCTGATCCGGGCTGGTCACGAAGGTGCCGACGAGGTCGGCGTCACCCTCCGGCGCCGCCGGTGCCGACGGCCCGCGTTCGCCGCCGAAGCCGCCCGCTCCGGGCGCGAACAACGACCACGTCGCGACGAAGAAATCGCTCTCCACGACGACCTCGAAGACGGCCGCCCGGCCCTTGTCCCAGACCTCCCCCACGCGCGCGGACATCGTGATCTTCCCTGATCGCGGCAACGGCGCGCGAACCTCGAGACTCTGGGAGCCGTGGAGCGCGGTGCTCGTGTCGAATGCGCCGAGCGCACCGAGCGCATCCGGCGCCCACTGGGCGAGGGTCAGTGCGAAGGTCGGCAGTACCCGCAACCGGTCCTCGAACACGAGGTCGAGGTCGGTCGCGCCGGCCCCCACGGCAAGCGCGTACAGGATCGCGTCCCGTTCGTCGTAACCGATCGTGCGGGTGCCCAGATCGTGGCCGCGCCACTGCGCGGGCGACGACGCGGTCGTTGCGGTCATGCGGATGGAAGTCCTTTCTCACAGAGGGCGCCGGGCGGCGGCCCGACCGAGACAGGACCTCGCTTCCCACAGACGCCCAGGTCACAGGCTAAAGAGACAGGTGGTGCCCGTCACCGCCGGTCCCACTCACCGGTACATTCGAAGCCGGGGTGACCGGCCGTGAGATTCTGGCGGTACGCACTGGATGGAGGAGGGGACGTTCGTGAAGCGTGCAGGGGAACAGATGGGATTCGAGCGATGACCATCCCCTCCGATCCCTCCCATTACGTCGATCAGCTCGTGTCGCGACTGACCGGTCCGGGCGGCGAGTTCGAAATCGCGGTACAGGACGTCCTGGGTACCGAGATGCCCGTCATGCGCAAGCGCGATCTCGCCGTCGCGGATCTGCTCTCCCAGTCCCTCGTCTGGGGCGACCGCGAGTACCTGGTCACGTCCGATCGGCGCATCACGTTCGCCGAGAATGCGCGCATGTCCTACGCCCTCGCGGCCGCACTGCACGAGCGATACGGGGTGCGGACGGGCGACCGCGTGGCGATCCTGTCGGCGAACCGGATCGAATGGATCACCGCGTTCTGGGCGACGCAGGCTCTCGGCGCGATCTCGGTGGGCCTGAACGCCTGGTGGGTGCAGCCGGAACTCGAGTTCGGTATCCACCACTCCCGGCCCCGGGTGCTCTTCGTCGACGGTCCCCGCGCTGCCGCCGTGGCCGGCATCGACCGCGCACGGACCGTGGTGCTGTCGATCGAGGAGGACCTGCCGCGCCTCATCGCCGAATTCGACGGCGCGCAACCGCCTCCCCCGCGGGTCGCCGAGGACGATCCGGCCGTCCTCCTGTACACGTCCGGCACGAGTGGTGATCCGAAGGGTGCGCTGCACTCCCAGCGCAATCTGCTGGCGGTGGTCGACTACCACCGGTACCTCGACGCGATCACGACGATCTGGACCGGCGGCACCTACACCCGGGCCACGCCGTCGGATGCCCGGTATCTGCTGACATCCTCGCTGTTCCACATCACGAGCCTGCACAACACGATCGTGCCCCGCCTGGCCACCGGCAGCACCGTGGTGATGAACCAGGGGTGGTTCGGAGTACGCCCCGTCCTCGAACTCATCGAGTCCGAGCAGGTCACCCACTGGATGGCCGTGCCGTCGATGGCGGCGCGAATGCTCGAGGACGAGGACCTCGACGGATACGACCTCACCTCCCTCACGCGGTTCACCCTGTCGTCGGAGCCGCTGACACCCGAGTTCAAACAGCAGCTGCGCGAACGGCTTCCGTTCGGCCGGCAAGCGATGGTCGACAGCTACACCATCACCGAATGCAGTACCTCGATCGCGGTGGCCTCCGCCGCGGAACTCGAGCAGTATCCGGGCACGGTGGGCGCACCGATCATCACCGTGAGCCTCGAGATCCGGGATCAGACGGGCGCGTGGCTGCCCGACGGGCATGTGGGTGAGGTGTGCGTCCGCAGCCCCTTCGTGATGTTGGGCTACTGGGACGACGAAGCAGCGACGGCGGAGGCCATCACCCCCGACCGCTGGTTGCGCACAGGGGATTTCGGTTTCGTGGAGGACGGCCGGTTGCGCCTGGTGGGCCGGCGGGCGGATCTGATCCATCAGAACGGCGAGAACGTCTATCCCTCGGAGGTCGAACGCGTGCTGGCCCAGCACCCGGCCGTCCGCGAGTGCCTGGTGACCGGCGTGCCCCACCCCGAATGGGGGCAGGAGGTCGCCGCGGTGGTCGCGCTCGTCGAGGGCTCCTCGGTCACCTCCGAGGAACTGACGACCTTCGCTTCCGAGCATCTCGCCTACTTCAAGGTCCCGACGCAGTGGACACTGACCCGCAGTCTGCTGCCGCGCAACGCCACCGGAAAGATCATCCGCAAGCGCTGGCGGGACACCCACGGACCCTGGTGACCCCCTACGAATCCTGACTGCCGCTGCGGGTGGGCCGAGACCGGACCCGGCCCACCCGCGAGGCATTCCGTCAGCTCAGGCGCTCGAGCACCATCGCCATGCCCTGGCCGCCGCCGACGCACATCGTCTCGACACCGAACTGCTTGTCGTGAGTGCGCAGATTGTTGATGAGCGTCGTGGTGATGCGGGCACCGGTCATACCGAAGGGGTGACCCAGTGCGATCGCCCCACCGGCGACGTTGAGCTTGTCCTCGTCGATACCCAGCTCACGTGCCGAGCCGAGCACCTGCACGGCGAAGGCCTCGTTGATCTCGAACAGGTCGATGTCGCCGATGCCCATGTTCGCATTCGCGAGGGCCTTGCGGGTGGCGTCGATCGGCCCGAGGCCCATGATCTCCGGCGACAGGCCCGAGACACCCGTGGAGACGATCCGGGCGAGCGGGGTCAGCCCGAGTTCCTTCGCCTTGACGTCGGACATGATCACCAGGGCGGCCGCACCGTCGTTGAGCGGGCACGCGTTGCCGGCGGTCACGGTGCCGTCCGGACGGAAGACCGGCTTGAGCTGGCTGACCGCCTCGTAGGTGGTGCCCGGACGCGGGCCGTCGTCGGTGGACACGACCGTGCCGTCGGCGAGGGTCACCGGGGTGATCTCCCGCTCGAAGAAGCCGCTCGCGATCGCTTCCTCGGCACGGTTGTGCGAGCGCACGCCCCAGCGGTCCTGGTCCTCGCGGGAGATCCCGGTGAACGACGCGACGTTCTCCGCGGTCTGCCCCATGCCGAGGTAGACATCCGGCAGAAGTCCCTCACTGCGCGGGTCGGTCCACTTCACGCCGCCTTCGGCGAGCGTCGCGCTGCGGGCCTGTGCATCGTCGAACAGCGGGTTCTTCGTGTTCGGCAGACCGTCGGCGTTGCCGGTGACGAAACTCGACACCGACTCGACGCCGGCCGAGACGAACACCTCGCCCTCGCCGGCCTTGATGGCGTGCAGCGCCATGCGGGTGGTCTGCAGTGACGACGAGCAGTAGCGGTTGACCGTGACACCGGGCAGGAAGTCGTAGCCGAGCTGGACGGCGACGACGCGGGCGATGTTGAAGCCGGACTGACCGGCGGGCTGACCGCAGCCGAGCATGAGGTCGTCGATCTCGGCGGGGTCGAGGTCGGGAACCTTCGCCAGCGCCGCCGCGACCATCTGCGTCGCCAGGTCGTCCGGGCGGATCGACGCAAGCGAGCCCTTGCGTGCTCGTCCGATCGGCGACCGTACTGCGGACACGATTACTGCTTCGGGCATCTTCTCTCCTCGGTGTTCCGGTCGTACTGCGACCTTACGACCCTCTGGGTCAAGCGGCTATCCTGTGCTAACTTACCAAGCAATCGCTTGGTTCGGTACAGACGTTAGGAACATGCCATGGGCATCACCTCGACCTCCGACAGCGCCGGTATCACCACGGTCACCGTCGACTTCCCGCCCGTGAACGCTCTCCCCTCACAGGCCTGGTTCGACCTGGCCGAGGCCGTCACCACGGCCGGGCGCAGTCTCGACACCCATGTGGTGATCCTCCGTGCCGAGGGCAGGGGCTTCAACGCAGGTGTGGACATCAAGGAAATGCAGGCCACCGAAGGGTTCGACGCCCTGATCGCCGCCAACCACGGATGTGCTGCCGCATTCGCCGCCGTCTACGACTGCGAAGTACCGGTGATCGTCGCCGTCAACGGATTCTGCGTCGGAGGCGGCATCGGCCTCGTCGGCAACGCGGACGTCATCGTCGCCTCCGACGATGCGATCTTCGGTCTGCCCGAAGTCGACCGTGGTGCGCTCGGAGCCGCGACGCATCTCGCGCGCCTCGTCCCCCAGCACATGATGCGAACCCTGTACTACACGGCACAGAACGTGACCGCGCAGCAACTCGAGCACTTCGGCTCGGTGTACAAGGTCGTGCCGCGCAGCGAACTCGACGCTGCCGCACGCGAGGTCGCCGAGATGATCGCCGCGAAGGACACCCGCGTCATCCGCCGCGCGAAGGAAGCCATCAACCGCATCGACCCCGTCGACGTCAAGACGAGCTACCGCCTCGAGCAGGGTTTCACCTTCGAGCTGAATCTCGCCGGCGTCGCCGACGAGCACCGCGACGAGTTCGTCGCAACCGGAAAGCCGCGCAGCAACAGCTGACGCCCATACCACCAGGAGTTCGGAAAACCATGCGTGACAAGAGAATGTCGCTCGACGACGTGGTCGGCGAGCTGCGCAGCGGAATGACCATCGGCCTCGGCGGCTGGGGATCGCGCCGCAAGCCCATGGCCCTCGTCCGGGCCATCCTCCGTTCGGACGTGAAGGATCTGACCGTCGTCACCTACGGCGGTCCCGATCTGGGTCTGCTGTGTTCGGCGGGCAAGGTGAAGAAGGCGTACTACGGATTCGTGTCGCTCGACTCGGCACCGTTCTACGACCCGTGGTTCTCCAAGGCCCGCACGGGCGGCGAGATCATCGCCCGTGAGATGGACGAGGGCATGGTCAAGTGCGGCCTGGAAGCCGCCGCCGCGCGCCTGCCGTTCCTGCCCCTCCGCGCGGGCCTGGGTTCGGCCGTGGTCGACTTCTGGGAGGGCGAACTGAAGACCGTCACCTCGCCGTATCCCGGACCGGACGGCACCGAGACCCTCATCGCCATGCCGGCGCTGAACCTCGACGCGTCGTTCGTGCACCTCAACATCGGCGACAAGCACGGCAACGCCGGTTACCAGGGCGTGGACCCCTACTTCGACGACCTCTACTGCATGGCCGCAGAACGTCGCTACGTCTCCGTCGAGAAGATCGTCGAGACCGAGCAGCTCGTGAAAGAGGTTCCGCTGCAGCAGCTCCTGCTCAACCGCATGATGGTCGACGGGATCGTCGAGGCGCCGAACGGGGCGCACTTCACCCTCGCCGGCGACAGCTACGGTCGCGACGAGAAGTTCCAGCGCCACTACGCCGAGTCCGCCAAGGACCCCGAGTCGTGGAAGGCATTCGTCGACCGCTTCCTTTCGGGCAGCGAGGACGACTATCAGGCCGCAGTTCAGAAGTTCGCACAGGAGCAGTCATGACCACCACCGAGACCGTGACCCGCGCCGAGTACTGCGCGATCGCCTGCGCCGACATCTTCTCCGGTGCCGGCGAGATCATGGCGAGCCCGATGGCGACGCTGCCCCAGATCGGGGCGCGGCTGGCCAAGCTCACCACCGAGCCCGACCTGCTCATCACCGACGGTGAAGCACTCATCCTCGCCGACGTCCCGGCTCTCGGAGCGAAGGCACCGGTCGAAGGATGGATGCCGTTCCGCAAGGTGTTCGACGTCGTCGCGTCGGGTCGCCGTCACGTGGTGATGGGCGCCAACCAGATCGACCGCTACGGCAACCAGAACCTGTCGGCCTTCGGCCCGCTCCAGCAGCCGACGCGTCAGATGTTCGGTGTGCGTGGTGCTCCCGGCAACACCATCAACCACGCGACCAGCTACTGGGTCGGCAAGCACTCCTCGCGCGTGTTCGTCGATACCGTCGACATCGTGTCCGGCGTCGGATACGACAAGGTCGATCCCGAGAACCCGGCGTTCCGCTTCCTGAACATCCCGCGGGTCGTCACCAACCTCGGTGTCTTCGACTTCGGTGGCCCCGGCCACACCTTCCGGGCATTGACCCTGCACCCGGGTGTCGAGGCCGCGACCGTCGCCGAGAACACCTCTTTCGAGGTCGCCGGTCTCGACGAGGCCGGTGTGACCCGCGAACCCACCGCCGAGGAACTGCGCATCATCCGAGAGGTGATCGACCCCAAGGGATTCCGCGATCGTGAGGTCGCGCTGTGAGCACCCTGCGCACAGCACTGACGGAGCTCGTGGGCATCGAGCATCCCATCGTCCAGACGGGCATGGGCTGGGTGTCCGGCCCGCGCCTGACCGCCGCGACCTCGAACGCCGGTGGTCTCGGCATCCTCGCGTCGGCGACGATGACCTATCCCGAACTCGAAGCGGCGGTCGCGAAGACCAAGTCGCTCACCGACAAGCCGTTCGGCGTCAACATGCGCGCCGACGCTTCGGACGCCGGCGAGCGCATCGACCTGCTGATCCGCGAGAAGGTCAAGGTCGCGTCGTTCGCGCTCGCCCCGAAGAAGGAGCTGATCGCCAAGCTCAAGGACCACGGCATCGTCGTGGTGCCGTCGATCGGTGCGGCGAAGCACGCCGTGAAGGTCGCCTCCTGGGGTGCGGATGCTGTGATCGTGCAGGGCGGCGAGGGTGGTGGTCACACCGGACCGGTCGCGACGACGCTGCTGCTGCCGAGCGTGCTCGACGCCGTCGACATCCCGGTGATCGCCGCCGGTGGTTTCTTCGACGGTCGGGGACTCGCAGCTGCGCTGTCGTACGGTGCCGCGGGCGTCGCGATGGGCACGCGCTTCCTGCTCACGAGCGACAGCGCGGTGCCCGATTCGGTGAAGCAGCAGTACCTCGCGCGTGGTCTGCAGGACACCACCGTCTCGCTCAAGGTCGACGGCATGCCGCACCGCGTGCTCAACACCGAACTGGTGAACAGCCTCGAGAAGTCGAGCTACGCCAAGGGACTGGTCGCAGCCGCACGGAACGCGACGAAGTTCAAGGCCATGACGGGTATGAAGTGGTCGACCCTCGTCAAGGACGGCCTCGCCATGAAGAAGGCGAGCGACCGCACCTGGCAGCAGATCATCATGGCCGCGAACACCCCGATGCTCCTCAAGGCCGGCCTGGTGGAAGGCAACACCGAAGCCGGTGTGCTGGCTTCCGGTCAGGTCGTGGGCATGCTCGACGACCTGCCGAGCTGCCAGGAACTGATCGACCGCATCGTCGCCGAGGCCGTCGAGCGCATCGACGCCCTTGCCGGCCTGCGCGATCAGGGACGTCCCGTCGCCTGATTCCGATCCCGAGCACGTCGAGACCGGCGTCGTCGTCGAGTATCCGCGAGAAATCGACAACGACGCCGGTCTCGTTCGTTTCCAGCGATCGCTACTCGGCGGCGAGCGCGCTCAGGTTGCCACGATCCCAGCCGCCGAGCTCGGCGGCCGCGTCGTAGGTGCTGCGCAGGAACTGCAACAGTTCCGCGTCGGGGTCGGCCGCAGTCCGCACCGCCTCGTAGGGCAGCACGAACTCCCCCAGTTCGGCAGCGTAGTGAGCGGCGTCGGGGCGCACCGGGTACTGGGCGAAGCCCTCGAGTGCAGGGTAGACGTACGAATAGAACGCGCCTTCGTCCCCACCGCCGGGCCAGAAGCCACAGCTGCTGAGCTCGTGGGAGTAGGCCTCCCTCATCACTGAGTCGGGACAGTTCGGGATTCCCCCCGGATGGGGCGGAGCAGGGCGCCCGGAGAATCGGGTGCATGCGAGGTCCATCGCACCCCAGAAGAAGTGCACCGGACTGACCTTGCCGAGGAATTCTGCCCGGAACCGGAGCAGGACACGATGCGCCTGCACGAGTTGCCGCCAGAAGAGATGGGCCGCCTCGGCATCGTACGAATCGTGCTCCCGGTCCTGGGTGAACGGGATCGCCGGGTCCACCTCGTTGGGCGTGGCCTGGATCCGGGTCGCGATACCCAGCTCGTCCAGAGCCGTGAGAGTGCGGCTGTAGAAGTCCGCGACCGGTTGCGCGACCAGAGGGACGGAACGACTGCGGCCGTCGCTCGCCCGGATGTGCAGGCGGTGTTCGAAGAAATCGAACTCCATGTCGAAGACGGAGTGCTCGTACGGAATCGACGAAGTGCCCAGCCCTCGTGGCGTGACGTACAGCGTCGTCTGCCACCAGTGGTTGACCATCGGTGCATGGGCCATGCGGATCTTGCCGACGATCTGCAACCACATGTGAAGCGTGTCCCGGGTGTCGGTCCATTCCGCCGTGCGCAGGCTCGGCCACGCCTCACCGGAAACAGGTGCTGGGTCGTTCACGATGCCTCCCGCGGTCCGGGAATCGACCCTACTCCGCCGAAGCCCGGCCCATGGCCCGGTCAGGAGGATTCCCGAGACCGCGTCACAGCAGTTCCCCACTGTTTCCGGGAACTGTGTTCGGAAGGGACCGGAGCTGCCGCACCGATCAGGCCTGCCACAACGACAGCGAGAACGGGACGGCAGTGATGGAGATCGCCAGTGGGCACGGAACGAACTGTGACGCACTCGCTCCCAGCCCGATGGCAGTCAGGTTTCCCGGTCCGGATCCGAGTGACGAGCATGATCGCGCTCCGACCGAGTGCATCCCGGAGCAGAGATCCAGGATCGGTACAACAAGGTGGCGGACTGCGGTACTAGAGTGGCGAGATGCGGAGTTCCGATGTGTCCCACGCGGGCGGGGCCCTGCCGGTGCTGCGCGCCATGCAGCTCGGCGCCCATCTCCTGTTCTTCCTGCTTCTCGCGGTGGGTGTCGTGCGCACGGTTGCCGACAGTGCTCATCCCGTTCCGATCATCGCGCTCGCTGTCGTGGTGGCGGGATGGTACGTCTTCGGAATCCTGTTCGCGCGACGTAAGGGCTTCGAGAACGGGGAGCCGGTACAGCGCCGATGGGGACAGATCTGGTTCGCGGCGCTTGCACTGGGATGGCTGGCACTCGTGGTGGCGGAGGTCAACTTCGTCTGGCTGGCGTTCGCGTTGTTCTTCTTGTGCTTCCCCTTGTTCTCCACTCCGGTCGCGTTGACGGTGACGAGCGTACTGACCGCGGCGGCGATCGCGGCGACCCTGTGGCACGGCACCACGAACACGGTTGCCTCGATTCTCGGTCCGGTGTTCGGAGCGGCAGCTGCCGCCGGCATGGCCGTCGTCTATCAGCAGCTGGTGCGGCAGTCCGCGCAGCGACAACAGTTGGTGGACGAGCTCACCGAGGCGCACCGTGAACTGCTCGGCGCGCAGGACGAATTGGTGGCGCTGCAACGAGAGGCGGGAGCACTGACCGAACGTTCCCGGCTCGCGCGCGACATCCACGACACACTGGCGCAGGGATTTTCGTCCATCCTGCTGCTCTCTCGTGCCGGGCAACGCGCGTCCGGCGACCCCGCCGCGATCTTCGTGCAGATAGCGGACACCGCGCAGCAGAATCTGGCCGAGGCCCGCCGAGTGGTCGACGCGCTCGCACCGGTTGCGCTCGAATCCGCGCCGCTCGAATCCGCACTGCGGCGCCTGCTCGAGCAACTCGAGCAGCAGACCGGGATCAGCGGTGAACTGCTCACCGACGGCGAGCCGGTCTCGCTGGTGATGGATTTCGACGTCGCCTTGCTGCGTGTCGCCCAGAGCGCCCTCGCGAACGTGCGGCTTCATTCGCGGGCCCGTCGGGTGCGGGTGACATTGAGCTACGCCACCGACGAAGTGCGGCTCGATATCGTCGACGACGGTATCGGATTCGATCAACGTCAGGATGGTGGATTCGGCTTGCGGTCGATGCGGGAACGACTGGCCGAACTGGGCGGCACACTCGTCGTGGAATCGGCGCCCGGAGACGGAACCGCGGTTGCCGCAACCCTTCCGGTCGGGCGGGTCGCATGAGCGCGGTGCGTGTACTGCTCGTCGACGATCACCCGGTGGTGCGGGCGGGACTGCGCGCGTTGCTGGCGTCGCACGACGACGTCGTGGTGGTGGCGGAGGCATCGTCGGGTGAGGAGGCCGTGGCGTCGGCGGCTACCGCGAAACCGGATGTGGTGTTGATGGATCTGCGTCTGGGATCGGGGATCGACGGGGCGCAGGCGACCGCCCGGATCGTGGCGGCGGCCGATCCGCCGAGGGTCGTCGTGCTCACCACCTACGACACCGACGCGGATATTCTGCGTGCGGTGGAGGCCGGTGCGGCAGGTTATCTCCTCAAGGACACCGACCCGAAAGTGCTGATCGAATCGGTGTTCGCGGCGGCCCGTGGGGAGACGGTCCTGGATCCGGACGTGGCCCGGCGCCTCTACCGCCGCATGCAGCAGCCCCGCGCCGACCTCAGCGCCCGCGAGATCGAGGTGCTCTCGCTCGTGGCCGAGGGGTTGTCGAACCGCGCAATCGCGAAACAGCTCTTCGTCAGCGAGGCGACCGTGAAATCTCATCTGGTGCATGCCTTCACCAAACTGGATGTGGACAACCGCACCGCCGCGGTGGTGGCCGCACGCGAACGGGGCCTGATCACCTGATCCGTGGCCAGGACCGGATCAGGAGAACGAACCGTGGCGGCCCTCGCCGGAGGCGAACCGCGCGGCCCCAGCGACCGTGTCGCTTCCGACGGACTCCAGGCCGAGGGCGAATTCGAATCCGAGCGCCTCGGATTCGGAGCGGCCGAACTGTTCGTGGACCGACCGACGGTCGTTGCGCATGCAGGTCTGCGGGAATCCGGCGATCTCCCGCGCCAGGTGTTCGCCGGCGTCGCGTGTGGTTCCGGGTTCGACCACACGGTTGGCCAGACCGAATTCGCGCGCTTCCGCCGCTCCGACGGGTCGACCCGTCAGGATCATGTCCATGGCCCGGCTCGTGCCGATCAGGCGGGGCAGCCGAACGGTGCCACCGTCGATCAACGGCACTCCCCACCTGCGGCAGAAGACACCGAACACCGCGTCGGAGGAGACGACGCGCAGATCGCACCAGATCGCCAGTTCGAGTCCACCGGCAACCGCGTAGCCTTCCACCGCCGCGATCACCGGCTTGGAGAGCACCAGACGCGTCGGTCCCATCGGACCGTCGCCGTCCGCGCCGAGAACGTTCTGCCGGTCGGTACCGATCGCTTCGAGATCCGCTCCTGCACAGAAGTTTCCGCCGTCCCCGTAGAGGACCGCCACATCGGCGGCAGCGTCTGCGTCGAATGCCCTGAACGCGTGGGCCAGCTCGGCGGCCATCGGACCGTCGACCGCGTTCCGGCGCTCGGGACGGGCCATGATCACAGTCGTCACCCGATCGCGCGTCTCGACGCCGATCGATTCGTACGGCGTCATATCCGTCCTCCCCCGCTCAACAGCATCGACTTGCCGGGTTCGCATCCGCTGCGGCATGCCGCTCACGCCAGTAGTCGCGTTCGCTCGGCGGCGGCCGATCGGGATACAGGCGGCGGTGCAGTTCGACGTACCTCGCGTAGTCGTGGTCGCCCATGACCGCCCCGACCCACCACCACGCGCGACGCAGTGCCGTGATCACGACCCACCTCCGTCCCCGTCGCGATGCCGCGAGGCGTGGGTGTGTGCGGCGCCCGGGGCGCGGACCCTGCCCGATGCGATCAGCTCGTCCCACTCCTTCTGCAGTTCCCGCTCGGCCGGGGTCGGCACGAAACCCGCGGGCGCGAATATCTTCGACGGCACGTCGGGTGTCTCGGTGGTGGGCATACCTCCGGCCCGGACCGATCTGATGCACACCACCACACCGGCTGTGACGACGATCAGTACGAGACCCGCGAACACGATCGACAGGGTGCCCTGGATGAACGTGTTGCGGATGACGGCGTCGATCTCGTCGGCCGTCTTCGCCGAACCGAAGGTGGTTGCGCCGGAGTTCTTCGCGTCGACGAAGGCCCGGTGCTGCGCCCAGTACCCGACCGCGCGGTCGCCGGAGAAGATCTTCTGCCACGACGCCGTCATGGTCACGATCAGATCCCACACCAACGGCACACCGGGGATCCACGCCCACTTCACCAGACCCTTCTTCACGACGATGGTGAGCACGACCGTCAGGGCGATGGCGGCGAGCAACTGGTTGGCGATGCCGAACAGCGGGAACAGAGTGTTGATGCCGCCCAGGGGGTCGGTGACGCCCATCAGCAGGATCGCACCCCACAGGCCGACGACCACTGCGGAGCACAGCCACGCACCGGGGCGCCAGGACGGATCCTTGAAGCGGCGGGCGGGACCGCCGAAGTTGCCGAGCGAATCCGACAGCATGAACCGTGCGACACGCGTTCCCGCGTCGACGGTGGTGAGGATGAACAGCGCCTCGAACATGATCGCGAAGTGGTACCAGAACGATTTGAGGCTGTCGCCTCCGAACAGGTCGCTGAGCACCTGCGACATGCCGAAGGCGAGGGTGGGTGCGCCGCCGGTGCGGGAGATGATCGATTCCTCACCGACCGATTCGGCAGCGGCGGAGATCTGTTCGGGCGTGATGTCGAGCGCACCCAGCCCGAGACCGTTGACGTAGGCCGCTGCGGTTTCGGGGGTGCCGCCGGTCAGGGCCGCAGGGGCGTTGAGCGTGAAGTACAGGTGCTGGTCGATGATGCAGGCGGTGACCAGTGCCATGATCGCGACGAACGACTCGGTGAGCATGCCGCCGTAGCCGATGAGCCGGATCTGCTTCTCCTTCTCGATCAGCTTCGGTGTGGTGCCCGACGAGATCAGGGCGTGGAAACCCGAGAGTGCACCGCAGGCGATGGTGATGAACAGGAACGGGAACAACGATCCCGCGAACGCCGGACCATCACCGTCGATCGCGAACGACGTGATGTCGGGCATCTCCAGGTTCGGTCGTGCGACGAGGATCCCGATCGCGAGCAGGACGATCGTGCCCACCTTCATGAAGGTCGAGAGGTAGTCGCGCGGGGCGAGCAGCAGCCAGACCGGCAACACCGACGCCGCGAATCCGTAGGCGATCATCAACCACGAGATCGTCACCGGGGACAGGGTGAACCAGTTCGTCCCCCAGTCGGTCTCGGCGACCCAGCCGCCCGCGATGATCGCGACGAGCAACAGGACGACGCCGATCAGCGACACTTCCGCGACCTTGCCGGGTCGCAGGTACCGGAGATAGACCCCCATGAACAACGCGATGGGGATGGTCATCGCGATGGAGAACAGTCCCCACGGGCTGTCGGCGAGCGCATTCACGACCACCAGTGCGAGCACCGCGATGAGGATGATCATGATGACGAAGACCGCGATCAGGGCCGCGACGCCACCGATCGGTCCGAGTTCCTCGCGGGCCATCTGACCGAGGCTGCGGCCGCGGCGGCGCGACGAGATCCACAGGACGAGGAAGTCCTGGACCGCACCGGCGAAGACGACACCGACGATGATCCAGATCGTGCCGGGCAGATAGCCCATCTGGGCGGCGAGAACCGGGCCGACGAGCGGGCCGGCGCCGGCGATGGCGGCGAAGTGGTGGCCGAACAACACCCGACGGTCCGTCGGCATGTAGTCCTTGCCGTTCTCCAGTTCTTCTGCGGGTGTCGCACGATCGTCGCGTGGCTGCACGATCCTGCGTTCGATGAACTTCGCGTAGAAGCGGTAGGCGACGAGATAGGTGCACACGGCGGCGATGACGAACCAGACCGCGTTGATCTCCTCACCGCGCACCAGCGCGATGATCGACCACGCGACCGCACCGAGAATCGCGAGCACGAGGAAGACGATGCGCGCGGTGGGCGAGATCGGTGTCCGGTCGACGACACCGACCGGTGGAAGATCGGGATCGGTCCGGAGATACTCGACTTCGCTCGTTCTCGACGCGGGATCGACGGCCATATCGGCTCCTCACCAGGACCGTCGCGACTCCGTATACCGCCCGTGACGGTCCTCGACAACGTGCACGCTGCTGACCAACGTGACGCTACCCGACCCGGCCGGTTCGCCGACGGGACTTGCATGTCTCGATACACCGTCTCCGAGCGCAGCACATGCGCTGGTCGCGGGTATGCGAGTCGATCACCGCCGAGCGGGCCGGACGTTCGAGTTCCGTACCGTCCCGGACCGGTGCGACCCGCTGTACCACGACTCGACGACCCGGTCGCGGGTCAGCCGCGTGCGGCGATCCTCGCGCGTACCTCGGGTCGCCGAAGCGGCGGAACCGTCGGCGGCGGTTGCCGCCGCGCGGGAAGCGCCCCGAGCAGCCGAGTGGTCGTCGCGGTGACCTCGGCGACGGCCTGTTCGAAGGGTTCACGCGTGGCATCGGAGAGTGTGGTGATTCCGCTGACCTTACGGACGTACTGCCGTGCGGCCGCTTCGATCTCCTCGGCGGTCGCAGCCGGCTCGAGCCCGCGCAGCTCCGTGATGTTCCGGCACATGCTTCGAGGGTAGACGCCACCCGAGTACCGGACCATACATCCGCGCGCCCGCTGTCCACCCGCTACAGCAATCGCTGTAGCGGATGACGAACGGGCGCGCGGAGGTGAAGGAGCAGATCAGACGCGTTCGATGATGGTCACATTGGCGGTGCCGCCGCCCTCGCAGATGGTGAGCAGGCCGTAGCGGCCACCGGTGCGCTCGAGTTCGTTGAGCAGCGTCCCCATGAGCTTGGTGCCGGTCGCGCCGAGCGGGTGGCCGAGGGCGATCGCACCACCGTTGACGTTGACCTTCGACGGGTCGGCGCCGATCTCCTTGATCCACGCCAGGACGACGGGCGCGAAGGCCTCGTTGATCTCGATCAGATCGATGTCGTCGATCGTCAGACCCGTCTTCTCGAGCGCGTACTGCGTCGCCGGGATCGGAGCGGTGAGCATGAAGATCGGGTCGTCGCCGCGGGCGCTGAGGTGGTGGATGCGGGCGCGCGGCTTCAGGCCGTACTTCTTCACGGCCTCGTCCGAGGCGAGCAGCACTGCGGACGCACCGTCGGAGATCTGGCTCGCGACCGCCGCGGTCAGACGGCCCCCTTCGACGAGGGTCTGCAGCGAGGCCATCTTCTCGAGGCTGGTCTCGCGCGGTCCTTCGTCGACGGCGGCGTCGCCGAGCGGCACGATCTCGTTCTCGAAGCGACCCTCGGCGATGGCCGCCTTGGCGCGCTCGTGGCTCTGCAACGCCCACTTCTCGAGTTCCTCACGGCTGAGGTCCCACTTCTCGGCGATCATCTCGGCGCCCTTGAACTGGGAGACCTCGTCGCTCCCGTAACGCTCGGTCCAGCCGGTCGACCCGCCGAAGGGGGTGTCGAAGCCGTACTGCTGGCCGACGATCATGGCCGCGGAGATCGGGATCTGCGACATGTTCTGCACGCCGCCGGCGATGATGAGGTCGGCGGTGTTGCTGAGGATCGCCTGGGCTCCGAAGTGCAGTGCCTGCTGGCTCGACCCGCACTGACGGTCGACGGTCACGCCCGGCACGTGCTGCGGGTAACCGGCGGCGAGCCACGAGGTGCGGGCGATATTGCCGGCCTGCCCACCGATGGCGTCGACGCAGCCGAAGACCACGTCGTCGACGTCGGCCGGGTCGATACCCGTGCGCTCGACGACGGCCTTGATGACGTGCGCGCCGAGATCGGCCGGATGCACGCCGGACAGACCGCCGTTCTTCTTGCCGATCGGGGTGCGTACCGCGTCGACGATGTAGACCTCGGTCATTGCTGCTCCTTAACTGGAATTCTGGTTCGACAGTCCGTCGAGAACGATGGAGAGATACTGCTGGGCAACCTGTTCGATACTGAGCGGCCCCCCCGGCCGGTACCAGCGGACCGCGACCCAGACGGTGTCGCGCAGGAACCGGAAGACGAGTTCGACGTCGACGTCCGGCCGGAACGAGCCGTCTGCGACACCGCGTTCGATCACCCCCACCCACAGCTCTCGGAACTCGATGTGGAGTTCGGCGATGTACGCGAAACGCTCCCCTTCGAGATGCTTGGCCTCGCCCTGATAGATGGCCACTGCGGGATGCGACTTGTCGATCGCGTCGTAGGAGGTCGTCACGAGTGCCGCGAGGGTGTCGCGGGAAGAAAGACCGGACGCGACGATCTTGCGGTACCGGTCGAACAGGTCGTCGAGGAACGCGCGCAGGATCTCGTCCACCATGGACTCCTTGGAGTCGAAGTGGTGGTAGAGGCTGCCGGAGAGGATTCCCGCCGCGTCGGCGATGTCGCGCACGGTGGTCGCTCTGACACCGCGGGAGGCGAACAGATCGGCGGCGATGTCGAGCAGTTCGGCACGGCGTCCGGACTTGCCGTTGGTGTCGTCGCGGGATGGAGTCATGGAGACATCCTTTCAAGCTGCCGTGCGCGGTTCCCGAGCGCGGGCGTGACGGGAACCGCGCACGGACGCGGTCACGCGCGCTGCGAGGAGATCGACACGACCTCGCCGGTCAGATAGGTCGTGTAGTCGCTGGCGAGCATCGCGATCGTCGCCGCGACCTCCCAGACCTCCGCAGCCCGTCCGAACGCCTCACCGGCGGCCAGATTGTCGAGCAGTTCCTCGCTGGTGACCTTCGCGAGGAAGGGATGCCGGGCGATGGACGGGGCGACGGCGTTGATGCGCACACCGTATTCGGCGGCCTCGATCGCGGAGCACCTGGTGAGCGCCATGACGCCGGCCTTCGCCGCCGCGTAGTGCGCCTGCGAGTGCTGCGCCCGCCAGCCGAGGACCGACGCGTTGTTGAC
>NZ_AJVB01000007.1:0-34357 GCF_000278445.1 Rhodococcus sp. R1101 | reverse complement strand
GACGGCGCCATCAAGATCGGCCTCAAACCGTAAGCGGAGCAACAGGAACCGGACCCGGGAATGATCCCGGGCCCGGTTCGTTCGCAGCGACTCAGTTCTCGATCGCGGTTTGTCCGTTGCCTTCCGCGTCGATCACGGAGATCTTGCGCGGCTTCGCCTTCTCCGCGACCGGAATCGTCACGCGCAGAACACCACCCCGATACTGCGCTTCGATTCGATCGGTGTCGAGGGTATCGCCGAGGAACAACCGACGGGTGAAGACGCCTCGCGGCCTCTCGGTCGAGATGAACTCCTTGTCCCGGTCGACTTCCGGGCGTTCGGCGCGAACGGTGAGCACGTTGCGCTCGACATCGAGTTCGATCGACTCGGCGTCGACGCCGGGGAGATCGAACTCCGCGACGAAACGGTCGCCCTCCCGCCATGCGTCGAGCGGCATCACCGCGGGACGGGCCATGGTGCCGAGCACCTGCTGCGCGAAACGATCGACGTCGCGGAACGGGTCGGTGCGCATCAACATCGGTCTGTCACCTCCGACTGTCCGGCCGTTCGTGACGGCCACATTCCGTCAATTATCTGTGCCAGTTGACACAGATTTATTATGGCGCTGCTGATACACTTCGGTCAAGACTTTGGGCAGCTGCGGCCCACTCGGCCCACCGGAGGAGACGATGACGCACGATCCTTTTCTGCGCGCCCAGCGCGGGGTCTACGGGATCTCCGTGGCCGCCGAACTCTCGGGGCTCGACCCGCAGACCCTGCGCCTGTACGAACGCCGGGGCCTGCTCAATCCTGCCCGTACGGCAGGTGGAACGCGTCGCTACAGCGAGAACGACCTCGAGACCGTGCAACGGATCGTCGAGCTCGTGGCATCAGGTGTCAACATCGCCGGCGTCGCCCGGATCCTCGAACTCGAAGCAAGCAATGCGGCGCTGCAGGAGGACAACACACGCCTGCGTTCCGCACTCGGCGGCGGGCCACCTCCCCTGCCGGGAGGGTCGTAGGTCTTCGGTCTCCGCGCGACGACCAGCGGAGATACCGGAAAACGGACCCGGAACGCGCGAAGGGGGGCTAGCATCGAAGAACGCCTCACAGGTGCGTAGGTGTGTGTCCGACGAACGGACGCGCCGATAGCAATAAGGGGTGACCTCAGTGCGTAATGCACATTCCGATTCACCGAGCGCCGAAAGCGGACGTGAAGACATCGCGTCCCGGCCGCATTCCATCGCAGACGACACGATTCGCTGGCCTGATCCCAGCCCACTCGACGCATGGTGGGCCCGTGTCATGGGAAAGTCCGTTCCCTGACCGGACCGACACCCCCGCAGACAGTTCCGACCGATTCGACCACACCGAGGTGGACACATGATGCCGCGCCGCGACCCGCTTGCCGGTGACCGGTGGGTCTTCCGTTGCGACCATTGCGATCACTGCTACCGCACTGCCGCACGGAGTCGACTGCAGGCCGAACTCCACGCCCAGGTGAACGGCTGGGCCACCGGGCCGACCACGCTGTGCCCCGGATGCGCAACCCTGTTCGTCGACGGGGCAACACAGCTCGCGCACACCGACGGCTGAACCGGCCGGCCGATCGTCCCGACGGCTGAGCCGTTCGATAGTCGCAGTCGCCGGTCCGGAGGCGGGTGAGCATCTAGGCTCGCCTCATGGCCGGCGACGCGACACGCATCGATTCACCCGAGAAACTCTCGGCTGCGCTCGACACGACGGGCTATCTCGCCGACGACGGACTGGCGACCGTCGTGTTCCTCGCGATGCGCATGGGTCGCCCGCTCTTCTGCGAAGGCGAACCCGGCACCGGGAAGACCTCGCTCGCAGCGGCACTCGCCCGGGCCCTGGACCTTCCGATGATCCGTCTGCAGTGCCACGAGGGCATCGACGCCTCGCAGGCCCTCTACGACTGGGATTTTCCCCGGCAGCTGCTCCACCTACGGTCGCTCGAGGCGGCGAGCGACGGTGCGCTCGACGCGGACACCGCCGAACGTTCCCTGTACACGGAGCGCTATCTCCTCGTCCGTCCGTTGCTGCGAGCACTCACCGAGTCACCGTGCGTGCTGCTCGTCGACGAGATCGACCGTGCCGACGACGAGTTCGAGGCATTTCTGCTCCAGTTGCTCGACGAGAACGCCGTGACGATCCCCGAACTCGGTGAGGTCCGTGCCGAGGTCCCACCTCTGGTGGTGCTCACCTCCAACCGGACCCGCGAGGTGCACGATGCACTCAAACGCCGCTGTCTGTACCACTGGGTGGAGCATCCCGATCTCGAACGCGAGGTCGCGATCCTGCAGCGGCGGCTACCGGGACTGGGGCGACCGCTCGCCGAGCAGATCGCCCGCGCGGTGCAGTCGCTCCGCGGACAGGAACTTCTCAAACCGCCCGGTATCGCCGAATCCCTCGACTGGGCACGCGCACTGCTCGCCCTCGATCGCGACGTCCTCGACGCGGCGACCGCCGCGGCGACACTCGGCGCGGTCCTGAAGTACCGCGAGGACATCGACCGTGTCACCCGAACCGGTCTCGACCTACCGAGGGTGGGGTGACGACCGCCGCCGGCCCGGTCGTCGGCCTCTCAGGTTTCGGCCGCGTCCTCGCCGCCGCCGGTCTGCCCGTCGCCCTCGACGCGACCGCCACCTATCTCGACGCCCTGGGACACGTCGACGTCGGGGATCCCGTCCAGGTCTATTGGGCGGGTCGCGCCACGCTGTGCCGCACACCGGACGACACGGCCCGCTACGACGCGGCCTTCGTCCACTGGTTCGGTGACACCGTCCCGACCGGCTCGCGGACCCACGGGCAACGCACCCGCACCGCGCGGATCGCCGCACTGTCCCGAGGCGAGGGCGCCGACGGCGACTCCGGGGACGAGGCACCACGACTGCAGGTCGCGGCGGACGACACCGATGTCCTCCGTCATCGCGACGTGGCCGAACTGACGACCGCCGAACGCGCTCATCTCGCCGAACTGCTCGCGCGGTTGCAGCCCCGTCCGCCGACACGTCGGGCACTGCGTTCGAAGCCTTCCCGGCGCGGACCGGTGGATCCGCGGCACACCCTGCGCGACATGCTGGCGAGCGGAGGCGAACCCGTCCGGCCACGGCACCGTGCGCGGGCGACCCGAACGCGCCGGGTGGTGTTGCTCATCGACGTGTCCGGGTCGATGAGTCCCTACGCCGACGCGCTGCTGCGGTTGGCGCACGTCGTCACACGTGCCGCCCCGTCGTCCACCGAGGTGTTCTCCCTCGGCACGCGGCTGACCCGCCTGTCGCGGGCGCTGAGAGCCCGCGACCCGGACGTCGCGCTCGCCGGGGCCGCACGAGCGGTACCCGACTGGGCCGGCGGGACACGCCTCGGCGACACTCTCCACGCCTTCCTGGACCGTTGGGGGCGTAGGGGTTTCGCGCGGGGTGCGGTGGTCGTGATCTTCTCCGACGGCTGGGAACGCGGCGACGCCTCACTGCTCGGGGAGCAGATGGCGCAGCTGCACCGCCTCGCGCACCGCGTGCTGTGGGTGAACCCGCACGCCGGCGGCGAGGGCTACGAACCGATCCAGTCGGGTATCTCCGCGGCGCTGCCGCACATCGATCGTCTGCTCGCGGGACACAGCCTCGCGACACTGGAAGAACTTCTCGAGGAGGTTCGGCGTGCGTGAAATTCTGGACGAACTCGACCGGCGATACCGGGCCGGGGAGACCGTCGCGGTGGGCACCGTGGTCTCCACCTTCCGGTCGGCACCGCGGGGCCCGGGTGCATCGATGCTGGTCGCCCAGGACGGGACCGTCACCGGCAGTGTCTCGGGCGGATGCGTCGAGGGCGATGTCTACGAACTCGGCCGATCGATCATCGCGAGCGGGCAGCCGGTGCTGCAGCGCTACGGGGTCTCCGACGACGACGCGTTCTCCGTCGGCCTCACGTGCGGCGGCATCATCGACGTCTTCGTCGAACGGATCGATGCGGACTCCTTTCCCGCCTTCACCGACCTGCTCGGCTCCGTCCGGGCGGGCGAGCCCGTCGCTCTCGCGACCGTCACCGCCCATCCCGACCCGGCGGTGCGGGGGCGGCGGATGGTCGTGTGGCGCGACCGCGCGGACGGGCAGCTCGCCTCGTCACGCATGCACGACGCCGTCGTCGACGACGCGCGCGGCCTGCTCGAGGCCGGACGTTCGGGCACCCTGCACTACGGCACGGACGGTGAACGTCGTGGTGAGGGAATGTCGGTGTTCGTCAACGTCTTCCAGCCCCCGCCCCGGTTGATCGTGTTCGGGGCGATCGACTTCGCGTCGGCGATGGCCCGGCTCGGTTCGTTCCTGGGTTACACGGTGACCGTGTGCGACGCGCGCGGGGTGTTCGCCACCGAAGCCCGCTTCCCCGGTGCCCACGAGGTGATCGTGGACTGGCCGCACCGTTATCTCGCGGCCGAGGCCGAAGCGGGTCGCGTGGATGCCCGCACCGTCATCACGGTTCTCACCCACGATCCGAAGTTCGACGTGCCGCTCCTCGAGGTCGCGCTGCGGCTCGACGTGGCGTACGTCGGCGCGATGGGTTCGCGCCGCACCCACGACGACCGCATGGAGCGCCTGCGGGAGACGGACCTGACCGAGGAGGAACTGGGACGCCTGTCGTCGCCGATCGGTCTGGACCTCGGTGCCCGCACCCCCGAGGAGACCGCCGTGTCGATCGCCGCCGAGATCATCGCGCTGCGATGGGGCGGGGGCGGCGGCCGGCTCGCGGAGACACGCGGACCGATCCACATCCACGAGGAGCACATCGGCGTTCGGAAGTCCTGAGCGTCCCCGTCGACCGCGAAGGTCTGGGCGGTGACGGAGGCGGACTCCTCCGAGGCTTGTCCTCGAGGCGTCGGTCATGCAGTTCCTCAGGGCAGGTTTCGCCTCCGATCGGCGCGAGCGCGACGGCGATTTCGGCGATTCGGGTCCTTCCTGCGTGTGATATGCAGCAGAGTGTCAGTGATCTGTATCACTGCGTCACGTGAGGTACTTGGAGGACCCATGCGCATCACTGTCACCGTAGACGGAACGCAGTACACGGACGACGTGGAACCGCGACTGCTTCTCGTCCACTACCTCAGAGATCGACTCGGGAAGGTGGGCACGGTGGTCGGTTGCGACACGAGCAACTGCGGTGCCTGCACCGTGTTGTTCGACGACCGCAGCGTCAAGTCGTGCTCGGTGCTCGCGGTGCAGGCCGACGGGCACTCCGTCACCACCGTCGAAGGGCTCGCCGAGAACGGCAACCTGCATCCGGTCCAGGAAGCGTTCCGCGAGAAGCACGCACTGCAATGCGGCTTCTGTACGCCCGGGATGATCATGGCGACCATCGACCTGCTCTCCGAGAACTCCGATCCGAACGACGAGGACGTACGGCACGGTCTCGAAGGAAATCTGTGCCGCTGCACCGGATACCAGAACATCGTGGCCGCCGCGCGTGACGCCGCGCAGCGGCTGCGCGAGAACCCGGCAGCTACCGAGGAGGCCGCACGATGACGAGCACCGTGGATCCGACCACCGACGAGGGCGCCGGCGACTCCGAACTCGGCCGGGCGCGCCGCCGCAAGGAGGACGAGCACCTCATCACCGGCCGCACGCGCTGGACCGACAACATCGTGCTTCCCGGGATGCTGCACGCGGCGATCCTGCGCAGCCCGGTCGCGCACGCCCGCATCACCGCCCTCGACGTCTCCGAGGCCCGTGGCAAGCCCGGGGTCGTCGCCGTCTACACGGGCGCCGACCTCGCCGAGGAGCAGGGCAGCCTGCCGTGCGCATGGCCGATCACCGAGGACATGAAGACCCCGAACGCCCCCGCCCTCGCCGTCGACACCGTGCGCTTCGCGGGTGAAGCGGTCGCAGTCGTGGTGGCCCGCAGCGCATACGAGGCCCACGACGCCCTCGATGCCATCGACGTCGACTACGAGGACCTGCCCGTGGTCCTCGACCTCGAGACCGCGGCACGAGACGACGACCTCGTCCATCCCGATCTCGGCACCAACGTCAGCGCGACGTGGGTGTTCGACTCCGCCGAGGCCGGCAGCGGCGGCGACGTCGAGGACGCGATCCGCGATGCGGAGGTCGTCGTCGAACGGACCTTCCGGCAGCAGCGGCTCATCCCGGCCTTCATGGAACCGCGTTCGGTCGTCGTCGATCCCACCGCCTCACAGATCACCATGTGGTCGGCCACTCAGGTGCCGCACATCCTGAGATTGATGCTCGCGATGACACTCGGCCTCCCCGAGCACAAACTGCGCGTGATCGCCCCCGACGTCGGCGGTGGTTTCGGTGGCAAGCTGCAGGTCACGCCGGAGGAAGTGCTCACCCTCCTCATCGCGCGTCGCCTGCACAAGCCCGTCAAGTACACCGAGACGCGCAGCGAGTCGATGCTTGCCGCGCATCACGGACGCGACCAGGTCCAGAAGCTCACCCTCGCCGCCCGCCGCGACGGCACCGTCACGGGCCTGAAGGTGGAACTGCTCGCCGATATGGGCGCCTATCTGCGGCTGGTGACACCGGGTGTACCGATCCTCGGCGCGTTCATGTTCACCGGCATCTACAAGTTCGGCTCCTACCGCTTCGCGTGCACCAACGTGTTCACCCACAAGGTGCCCACCGACGCCTACCGCGGCGCCGGCCGTCCCGAGGCCACCTTCGCGATCGAACGCATCATGGACGAGCTCGCCGTCGAATTGTCCATGGACCCCCTCGAGCTCCGCGAGAAGAACTGGATCAAGCACGAGGAGTTCCCGTTCGATACGGTCGCGGGTCTGACCTACGACTCGGGCAACTACGAGGCCGCGACCGCCAAGGCGCGAGAGTTGTTCGACTACGACGCATTACGACGTGAGCAGGCCGAACGGCGCGAACGCGACGACCCGGTCCAGCTCGGCCTCGGTGTCTCCACGTTCACGGAGATGTGCGGCCTGGCCCCGTCGCGGGTGCTCGGTTCGCTCTCCTACGGTGCCGGCGGGTGGGAGCACGCCGCGATCCGTATGCTGCCGACCGGCAAGGTCGAGGTCGTCACCGGTGCGTCCGCGCACGGCCAGGGCCACGAGACGGCGTGGAGTCAGATCGTCGCCGATCGGCTCGGAATCCCGTTCGACGACATCGAGATCCTGCACGGCGACACGCAGAGCTCACCGCGTGGTCTCGACACCTACGGCTCCCGGTCGCTCGCGGTGGGCGGTATCGCGGTCGTCAAGGCCGCCGAGAAGGTGGTGGCCAAGGCCCGGCCGATCGCCGCGCATCTGCTCGAATGCTCCGAGGACGACCTGGATTTCGAGTCCGGGCAGTTCCGCGTCAAGGGAACGTCGAAGTCCGTCGGGCTCACCGACGTCGCGCTCGCGGTGTTCGCCGCGCACGACCTGCCGGACGGCGTCGAACCGAATCTCGATTCCGAGGCGACCTACGACCCCGACAACTTCTCGTTCCCGCACGGCACCCATCTGTGCGCGATCGAGGTCGACACCGAGACGGGACACGCGCGCATTCGCAAGTACGTGTGCGTGGACGATGTCGGCCACGTCGTGAACCCGCTCATCGTCGAAGGTCAGGTGCACGGCGGACTCGCCCAGGGCATCGCCCAGGCCCTCTACGAGGAGGCGGTGCACGACGAGTCCGGTACCTTGCTGAGCTCGTCGTTCGCCGAATATCTGTTGCCCACGGCGGTGGATCTGCCACCCTTCGTCACCGATCGCACCGATACCCCCGCACCGGGTAATCCGTTGGGTGTCAAGGGAGTCGGCGAGGCGGGCACCATCGCCTCCACGCCGGCGGTCGTCAATGCCGTACTCGACGCGGTACGGCCGTTCGGCGTCACCGACGTCGAGATGCCCTGTACACCGATGCGGATATGGCATGCTCTCCGCGACGCCCGAGGAGGCACGAAATGATTCCGGCCCCGTTCGACTACGTCGCTCCGTCCGACGTCGACGAAGCAGTCGCCGCGCTGGCGGAGGCCGGTGAGGACGCGAAGGTCATCGCCGGTGGGCAGAGCCTCATGCCCGTCCTGCGCCTGCGTATGGCGGCACCGACGGTGCTCGTCGACCTCGGCAGGATCCCCGAACTGCGCGGCATCCGCGACGACGGCGACGCGCTGGTGATCGGCGCGACCACCACTCACCACGACGTGTTGCACGACCCGCTCGTCGCGGAGCACGCACGGCTGCTGGCCGAGGCGACGGCGACCGTCGCCGACCCCCAGATCCGGCATCGCGGCACGTTCGGCGGGTCGCTCGTGCACGCCGATCCGGCCGGGGACCTCGCCGCACCCGCCGTGGCGCTCGAGGCGACCTTCACGGTGGCCGGACCGTCCGGTCGTCGTACCATCGCGACGGACGACTTCTTCCAGGACTACTTCACGACCGCCGTCGAACCCGGAGAGATCCTCGTCGAGGTCCGGGTTCCCAAGCACACGGGCTGGTCGGCGCGCTACGAGAAGTTCCATCGCGCAGCTCAGCAGTGGTCCATCGTCGGCGTCGCGGCGACCCTCGAAGCGTCGGGCGGCACCATCGAGCGGGCCAGGATCGCCCTCACGAACATGGCGGCCGTCCCGGTCCGGGCACGCAGCGTCGAGGAATCGCTGGTCGGCAAACCTGCGACGGCCGAGACGATCCACGCCGCCGCCGAGCGCGCCACCGAGGGCACGGCTCCCATGACCGACGGAAATGCCGACGCCGAGTATCGGAGCCACCTCGCCCGGGTACTCACCCGACGAGCGATCACCACTGCCTCCGGGGTCTAGGCGTTCCGCAGAACGTCCTGCTCCCGGAACCACTTGTTCGGAAAGGACCCCATGCAACTCGAACACACACTGTCCGTTCCCGCACCGGTCGAGGAGGTGTGGACCGCCCTGCTGAATCCGGAGAAGGTCGCGCCGTGCATGCCCGGCGCGACGCTCACCGGCGTCGACGGCGACACCTTCACCGGGACCGTCAAGGTGAAACTCGGACCGGTGGCGCTCACGTTCAAGGGCACCGGCGTGTACGTGGAGAAGGACGAGAACGCCCGCCGGGCGGTCATCGAGGCCAATGCGAAGGACACCCGGGGCAACGGCACGGTGGCCGCGACGATCACGGTCGTCCTCACCGGCGACGGCGACCGCACCGACGGCACCGTGAAGACCGACATGAAGATCACCGGCAAACCTGCCCAGTTCGGGCGGGGAATGATTTCGGATGTCGGCGGCAAGATCCTCGAGCAGTTCGCGGACTGCCTGTCGAAGAAGCTCGGACCCGAGGCTGCGGCCCCCGCCGGGACGACCGCCGAGGCAGCCGAGTCGCAGCCCAACGAATCCGTGCCGGCGAGCCCGCCACTCACCACCGCGGGGTCGGGAGACGAGGCGCCCGGCGGCGCATTCGTCGGGCCCGGCGCCGGCGACGGCGACTCCGCGCAGACGCGGCCGAACGAGTCGGTGCCACCCAGCCCGGTGAGCGCCTCCCCGGCACCGGCGATGACGCCGGCGCCTCCCACGCCGTCGACGATTCCCTCCCCGGCCGCACCCCCGCAGCCCGAGGCCGAACCGCTCGACCTCATGCAGTACGCGAAGGGATCGGTCGTGACGCGGGTCGCGCCGGTGGGAGTGATCGCAATTCTCGTCGTGGTCATCGCGGTGATACTTCAGCGTCGATCGGGACGCTGACCTCGCCGGATCCACTCGAACGCTGCGGATCGGACCCCGTCGAACGGGCCGGTCCGCGGCGTTCGTCGTGGTCAGCCCGCCTGAGCTGCGACGCGCCGGCGCTCGACCACCGGGTCCAGTTGCGCTCGGAGCCAGGTGTGCGCGGGATCCGCATCACGTTCGGCGTGCCATACGGCGAATTCGCGCAGGGGCGGCAACGGGAAGGTCGGTTCGAGAATGCGCAGGGACGCCGCTTCTGCGAGGTGCCGGGCCATGCGCTCGGGGAGGAACGTGATCAGGCGTGTGTTCTCCAGTGCATACGGGAGAACCGCCAGGTTGCCGCTGGTCGCGCCGACCCGCGCCACCACACCGGCACGCAGTAACGCTCGACCGAGGTTGGTGTCCTCGGAGTACGGCGCATAGGACAGCAGTGGGTACCGACCGAGTACTTCGCGCGTGAGCTTCGTGCCGGTGTACGGGTGCCCGGACCACACCGCCCCGACGAATCTGTCGGACAGCACGACCCTCTTCCTGCAGTTCTCGAACTCCGGGGATTCGAGGACGTATTCCGGCAGGACGGCCAGGTCGATCTCGAATCGACGGAAGGCATCGAGTCCGGCGCCGTTGAGCGGCAGCAGATCGAAACGGATATCGGCCGGGGTGCTCCCCCGGACCAGCAGGCGCAGGAGGGTGATCTCTGCGTAGTCGCCGGTCATGATCGTGAAGGTGCGCGAATCCGTCGCGGGGTCGAAACCGGGTGCGGTCAGCACCGAACGTTCGAGGGTTCGCAACACCTCGCGGAGCGGTTCGACGATCGCCTGGGCCCGCGCGGTGGGCCGCAGCGTGCGGCCGCTCTTGACGAGGAGCGGATCGTCGAATTGCTTGCGCAAGCGTGCAAGAGCCGTACTCGTCGCGGGCTGCGACATGTTCAGGCGACGGGCCGCACGGGTCACATTGCGTTCGGAGAGCAGGACATCGAGTACGACGAGCAGGTTGAGATCGACCCGTCGCAGATCCATGTGCCCCCCTGACATCGAAACCCGGCGGAACGGGAAATTCCGGCGGCATCGTAACGCACGACCGTGATGTATACGCAAGGTCGGATACCAGCTATCGGACTTGGACAGTGATCTTGTGAGCGCCACGAAGTACTACCTACTCTGACCCCCGTCCTGACGGCAGCGAACCGTGATTCGCCCTGGCCCGAATTGCGAAGGCGACGTTCTTCCTCGCCGAAGTCCGTTTCGGCGGCCGCCGACTCAGGCATGCAGAGAGGTTCGGGGGCAGAACATCGTGGGTCTCATGAGTCGATTCCGGCGCCACACACCGGAGAACTGGCGTCTGTGGCGCAGGATGACCGTGGTCGTCGCCGTCCCCATCGTCGCCGCCACCCTGTACGGCTCGCTCCGTGTGTACGACCTGTACCAGGAGAACGACGCCTACAGCGCCGCTGCCGGGAACGTCTCGATCCTGCCGACCCTCGCCGATTACGCCACCAGCGTCACCGGTGCCGCCGCGGCGACGATCCTGTCCCTCCCCGTCGACAACGGCGCCCAGGTCGCCCGCGAATCCGCTGCGACCCTGCGCGATCACATCGACGGCAAGGATCTCGATCCGCAGATCGCCGCGATGATCAACCGCATGCTCGCCGAAGGCGAGAGCCTGCTCGCCAGCGCATCGTCGGGAACACTCGCGCCGACCGTGGCCAGCGAACGCGCCGAAGGATTCGTCAGCCGCGCCCAGGCCGCCTACCGCGCCATCACGACCACCACCGACGATCTCACCGTCCAGCGCGAGAGCGCGACACTCCTCGATCTGTGGGACACCCAGTGGTCCCTGCTCGACCAGGTCCTTGCGTACTCCGCACTCAGCACGGGAACCGACGGCGCCCTGCTCATGTGGAACAACGCACTCGGCGTCGAGTCCGCGCGACTGGCCGTCCTTCGCGACACCTTCGTCGAGAACGACGCCGCCGACGCCGCCCGGGTCGACGGCCTCATGTCCCAGCTCCAGAACCGCCGCAGCATCACCGCCGACCTCGACAACGACGAAGGCAACGTCGCCGCCCTGCGCGGGTCGATCTTCGAGAGTCTCATGGTCTACCAGGAGGAGGTCTCCGGTTCCGCGACCCGCGCGGTGGCCGTCCTCGACGATCTCGCGGCCGGAGCGCGCACCGAGGCTCTCAAGAACGCCATCGGTGTCGCGATCATCCTCCTGCTCGCCCTCACCCTGGCGATCGTGATCGCGATGTCGCTCGTGCGGCCGCTGCGCCGACTGCGCGACGACACCCTGCGCACCGCCGAACAGGACCTTCCTGCCGCCTTGGCCGCGATCAAGGAAGGTGCCGAAATCGAGTCCGTCACACTCGATCCGGTTCGCGTCCGCACCCGCGAGGAGATCGGTGAGGTCGCGCGCGCCGTCGACAACATGAAAGAGGGTGCCCTGCGTCTGGCCGGGGAACAGGCCCAGTTGCGACGGCAGGTGAACGAGATGCTCGAGACTCTCGCCCGCCGCAACAAGACACTCGTGGAACAGCAGCTGGCGCTTATCGATTCGCTCGAACACGAGGAGCGCGACCCGATGCGTCTGCAGAACCTGTTCGCACTCGACCACCTCGCCGCCCGCATGCGGCGCACGGGCGACTCGCTGCTCGTCCTCGCCGGCACCCGCCAACGCCTGGGCCGGGTCCCCGACACACGGCTCGTCGATGTCCTGCGCGCCTCCGTCTCGCAGGTCGAGAACTACCAGCGCGTGAACATCGGCAATGCACCGGAAGGCAGTCTGGTCGGCAGCGCAGTCACCGACGTCGTCCACATGATCGCCGAACTCCTCGACAACGCACTGCGTGCCTCACCGCCCGAGAGCAACGTGGCATTCGCGTTCTCGCGCGCCGTCGACGGCGGTCTTCTCCTCGAGATCGCCGACCGCGGAATCGGTATTCCCGCAGACGAACTCCTCGAGATCAACATGCGACTCGGTTCGGCCGGCGAAGCCGGATCCGGTGCCGCACGCCGAATGGGCCTGTTCGTGGTCGCGCGCCTCGCCGATCGGCACAACATCACGGTGCGGCTGCGTCCGACCTTCGACTCGACCTCCGACGCCGGCATCACCGCGAGCATCTACCTGCCGACCAGCCTGCTCAAGGGAACCGGCAGGAACTACGACGATCCGTACCGGATCGATCGGCCGCGCCGCCTGCCCGACCCTCCTCCGGAGCGCACCGAGCAGTACCGCACCGAGCAGTATCACGCCGACCCGGTGTCCGTGTCGCAGCCGACGGCCGGGAACCGGCAGCCCGCGGTCGCACACGTTCTCGCGACACCCGGGACGAGCCCGGGCATCCGACGCGGTCGACTGCACGAACGGCGAGTTCCCGGCGGCGCGGGACAGTGACAGGCAGTCTGCCGTCCCGGCTCGTGAACGGCGTCCTCACCCCCGTCACCTCGGAGCGCGCGGGCGACGACCGGTGACCCACTCGTGCGACAAATCCGGCACGGTGGGTATCCGGCGGGATAGAGTCGGACCTCGACCGTGCCGTATCCGAGGGAGCAACCCGTGAAACGCTTCGCGCGCACCACAGCACTTCTCACCGTGTCCGTATTCGCCCTGGCAGCCTGCTCCGGCGGCGGGGACGACGATCCCCTCGCCGGGGATTCGGCGGACGGCGGCGCGATCGTCGTCGGTTCGGCGAACTTCCCCGAGAACGTCCTGCTCGCGGAGATCTACTCGCAGGCGCTCGAGAGCGCAGGGTCCGAGGTCACCCGGCAGTTCAACATCGGCAGCCGCGAGATCTACTACGACCAGGTCGCATCGGGTGCCATCACGCTCATCCCGGAGTACAACGGCGCGCTTCTCGCGCGGGTCGATCCCGACAGCACGGCCACCACGACCGAGGATGTCGATGCGGCTCTGTCCGAAGCTCTTCCGGACGGACTCGAGATCCTGGCCTCCGCTCCCGGTGAGAACAAGGATGCCCTGGTCGTCACCGAGGAGACGGCGCAGCGGTACAACCTGACGAGCATCGCCGATCTCGCACCGGTCGCGGGCGAGCTCGCTCTCGGGGGTCCCCCGGAGTTCGAGACCCGGCAGCAGGGTGTCGTGGGCCTGCGTGAGGTGTACGGAGTCGAGTTCCGCGAGTTCGTGCCCACCGACACGGGCGGCCCCATCACCATCCGGGCGCTCTCGGACGGCACCGTGCAGGCCGCGAACATCTTCACCACCGACCCGTCGCTGAGCACCGAACCTTTTGTGGCACTGGAGGACCCGAAGTCGGTATTCGGAGCCCAGAACGTCACCCCGCTGGTGCATCGCGCCGATCTCGACGACGACGACGTCGCAAAGATCGATGCCGTGTCCGAGAAGCTCACCACCGACACCCTCGTCGCACTGGTCGGACAGGTGGTCACCGACGGCCGTGACATCGACGTCGTCGCCGAGGAATGGTTACAGCAGAACGATCTGAACTGACGGAAATCGGTGCCGCGTGATCACATTCGACAACGTCGAGAAGCGCTATCCCGACGGGACCGTCGCCGTCGACGGACTCTCGCTCGAGGTCCCGACGGGCACCCTGACGGTGTTCGTCGGGCCGTCGGGGTGCGGGAAGACCACCTCGCTACGCATGATCAACCGGATGGTCGAACCCACGGGCGGGCGTGTGCTCGTCGAGGGTCGCGACGTCCTCGACGAGGATCCCCGGATCCTGCGCCGCGGCATCGGATACGTCATCCAGCACGCCGGGTTGTTCCCCCACCGCACGGTGGTCGACAACGTCGCCACCGTGCCCCGGTTGCTCGGTGCGAGCCGTAAGGAGGCCCGCGCCACCGCGATGGACGTGCTCATGCGGGTCGGACTCGGAAAGGAACTGGCGCAACGCTATCCGGCGCAGCTCTCCGGTGGGCAGCAGCAGCGTGTCGGCGTGGCCCGCGCATTGGCGGCCGATCCCCCGATCCTGTTGATGGACGAGCCGTTCTCCGCGGTCGATCCCGTGGTCCGCAAGGACCTGCAGGACGAACTCCTGCGCCTGCAGTCGGTTCTGGCCAAGACCATCGTGCTCGTCACCCACGACATCGACGAGGCGATCAAGCTCGGCGATCGCGTGGCCGTCCTGCGGCCCGGCGGAGTGCTCGCCCAGTACGCGACGCCGGAGGAGCTTCTCACTGCTCCCGCCGACGACTTCGTCGCCGGCTTCCTCGGCATCGATCGCGGGGTGCGGCTCATGTCGTTCTTCTCGTCCGCCGACCTGCCCTTGCGCACGGATCCGATCGTCACCCGGGACGACGCCGAACTCGTCGTCGGCGACGGTCGCTGGACGCTCGTCGTCGACGACGAGAGGCATCCGGCAGGGTGGCTCGACGGCAGCGCCCGCGACGGAAATGCCGATACGGAATTCGTCCCGGTGGGAAGAGCATTCGTTCCCGGACGCGATCCACTGCGCGTCGTACTCGACGCGGCGGTGCTCTCACCGTCGGGTCATGCCGTGGCGGTGGACGACGACGGCCGCGTGCTCGGGGTGATCAGCGGTGAAGAGGTGGCGGCGGCGGCCCGCGCGGCCCACGACGGCCGGCAGTCCGGTGCCGCGCCTCGGCTCGAGATGCGGCAGTCGCCGTGAGCCTGCGCATTCCCGGTTACCTCGGGACGTTCTGGGAACTGCTCGGCGATCATCTCGTCATGGCGCTCGGCGCGTCGCTGCTCGGCCTGGTCATCGCGTTACCTCTGGGCCTGGCGTGTGTGCGGTGGCCGCGGGTGTATGCGCCGGTGCTCACGGTCTGCAGTGTGCTGTATTCCATTCCGTCGCTTGCCTTCTTCGTGCTGCTCATCGCGTTCACCGGGATCAGCCGGACCACGGTGATCCTTCCGCTCGCCGTCTACGCACTGGCGGGACTCGTCCCCAATGTCGTCGACGGGTTGCGCGCCGTACCGGACAGTGTGCGCCAGTCGGCGGTGGCGATGGGGTTCTCGACACCGCGCCGGCTGCTCACCGTCGACCTGCCGCTGGCGATCCCCGCGGTCATTGCCGGGCTGCGTGTGGCCACGGTAGCGAACATCAGCATGGTGAGCGTCGGGGCGCTGATCGGCATGGGAGCCTTCGGTGCGCTGTTCACCGCGTCGGTCCAACTCGACCGGCTCGATCTGGCGATCATCGGCATCGTCGCGACCGTCGTGATGGCGCTGGTCGTCGACGCGGTGCTCGTACTCGTCCAGCGCCTCACCACTCCGTGGATGCGTGGCACCTCGAGAGCGCGCCGATGACAACGTTGTTGCACTACCTCGCCGAGTACTTCGGTGACGCCGCGAACTGGTCGGGTGCTTCCGGGATCCCGACGCGACTGGCCCAGCACTTCGGGTACACGCTGCTCGCGTTCGTGATCTCCGTTCTCCTCGCGTTGCCTCTCGGCCTGTGGACCGGGCACACGGGTCGCGGCGGTGTGCTCGTATCCCTCACGGCGAACGCCGCACGCGCTCTCCCCACCTACGGCCTGCTCGTGCTGCTGGTGGTGCTGTACGGGATCGGACTGGTACCGGTGCTGGTGCCGCTCGTGGCACTCGCGATCCCGCCCGTCCTGCTGAACTCCTACGAAGGGATCCGCGGGGTCGACCCGGCGCTGACCGATGCCGCCCGAGGAATGGGGATGACCTCGTCCCAGATCCTCCTGCGGGCCCAACTACCGGTCGCACTGCCGCTCGTGCTCGTCGGTATGCGTACCGCCGCCGTCCAGATCGTCGCGACCGCGACCATTGCCGCGGCGGTGAGTTTCGGTGGAGTGGGAAGACCGATCGTGGACGGTCTCGCACGCAGCGACTATGCACTGGTCGTGGGCGGTGCCGCTCTCGCCGGGATCTGCTCGTTGCTGGTGCTCGCGATCTTCGCCGTCCTCGGTCGGCTGCTCGTCTCACCCGGCGTCCGCGCCTCACGGGACTAGCCTCGGACGCTCTCCGGCGCCCTGGGCGGCCCGGAAACCTGTCGGTGGCCCGGAGCACACTACGAGTAGAGACGAAGTCCTATCGAGGAGGCGCAGGTGCGATGTATGCGCAACGCGAAACCTACTTCGGCTGGACGTCTCGGCGCGTACCTCTGTACGCCGCCGCGCAGCTCCCGGCTAGACCTGCCGCACCCGGTTCGAGCGTCCCTTCCCACGACGAGAGCGTTCCCTCCGGTGTGACGCTCGACCGGCTCCTGCCCGAGTCCCTGCTGCACGGCCGTCTGGTCGCGTATCACGACGCAGGCGAGGACAGGGACTACGTGGCCGTGACGGTCGGTGCGGTCGCGGGTGAGACCGATGTGCCGGTACGGGTTGCTGCGGAGGAGATGCTCGTGCTGTCCGCGGCCCGTAGCGTGGCGAACGGGATCCTCGTCGGCACGGAGGACGACGATCTCGACGAGCTGGAGGTCGACCGTCAGCTCCGCTTCGGCGGACCGGTTCGCGACCTGCTGGAATACATCGGCGCGAGGTCGGTCGTCGTCGATTGGAGCCCTGCCGTCGCGTGACGCGGCCGAAACCACGCTATCGCGGATGTGTGACGCGCCGATACATACATCTGCAACGACTCGGCTTTCAGTGGTACCGTCATTAGCGTCCCCGTGACCAAACCGTAATAATTCGGGGACTATCGCAGCCCCTGGATCGGGTACCCGATCGCTCGGGTTCCGCCGGGAGGTGACCGGAGGTAGCGATGCCGGACTGGTAACTACGCCCGTCGGGGGCAGCCCGGCATCGCCACTTCCGCCTCGGTCGACCGAAACTCGGTTCTCCGAGACCGACGAAACTCAGTTCTCCGCGATAGACACAGCAGCGCTCATCGCCGCCAGAGCCGCCGGCGCTTCGACCGCGAGGAGATGACCCGCGTCGGGAATCTCCACGAAATGCGCTCCCATGTCGTCGGCCAGCTTGCTCAGCGCGTCGACCTGCACGAGAGGATCCTTGACGCCCACGACCACCTCGACCGGATGCCCGCGCCAGCGACGCAGTACGGCTCGATCGAGGCGGGGCAGATTCGTCAGCGACGTGCAGTACGCACCCACGCGGCAGGACCACCGCAGAGTCTGCTCGTCGGGGCGGTAATCGCAGCCCGCGAGCGCCCGGAGGTAGCGCTCGGTGTTCTCGAGATTGGGTTCGTTGCGCCACTGCAAGCCGGGGATGAGGGCGCGGTGCCACCGGACGCGCGGAACGAGTCCCAGCGGCGCGCCGATCACCAGCTTCTCGATCCTGTCGAGATCCTCCACCGCGGCCGCCACCGACGCCGACCAGCCGAGACCGATCACGGGAACCCGCTCGACGCCGAGTGCGTCGAGGACCTCGACGAGCCAGTGGCCGTAGACGGCGTGGATGCGACTGTCGGGCCGGCCGCCCGCACTCGCACCGGGCAGACCCGGGACGTCCACGAGCACGACCCGGTGCTGCTCACCGAACTGCTCGGCCAGCAGACGCAGCCCAGCCGCCGGAAGGTCGCCGCCCGCGAGCACCACGACCGGTGGTGCCGTCGCAGGACCCGTGGTGAGCACGTACGTCTCCCCCAGTGAGGTACGGGCGACGTGCTCCTTCACGGGACGCTTCCAATAGGTCAGCAGTCCTGCACACGCATGGTGGATCACGCTGTCGTCTCCGGGGCAGCGGTAGGGCGAACGTGTGAGCAACGCCATCATCCTCCTGCCCGGACGTTTCCGGGGACGAGGGATTCACGGGTGAACGGCATGAGTGGATCTTCTTTCGTGGGGTACGACCGTCTTTCGCCGACCAGCCTCCGGCACACCGCAGGACACCGTAGCCCAGTCTTCGGCAGGAACGCCACCCGTGGTTCCCGAGACTCCACAGGCGCCACTCGGGTCACTCTCGTGCCGAATGCCCCTTCATCCCTATGTCTCCAGGTCCTCCCAGGTGGCGTGGACCTGCGGCCGGAACCCGTGACCGGTGTCGGGCTCGGGCAGATGCCCCTCGGGGTCCACGACGACGACCTCCACCCCGTCGCGATGGAGCCGACCGATCATCTCCAGCAACAGACGTCGGCCCACGGGCAGCACCGTGCGGACGAGCGACAGGTCGAAGACCACGCGCTTCGTCTCCACCGGCTCGTCGACGACCGCCGTCACGAGCCCTTCGGCACTGGTGAACTGGAGGTCGCCCTGCAACTCCAGGAGGGTGAGAGCCTCCTCACCCTCGCCGATCACATGCCGTCTGCGCAACACCGAGTGCGAAACCATCGGCGCGTCCATCAGATGCAGATTCATGTCGCGGGACAGACGCCCGAAGGCCGCGACGCCCTGCACGCTGGTCCCGTGATCGTCGAGCCGCGGCGAGTACGCCGCAATACCCAACTGTCCCGGTAGGATTCCTATGATTCCTCCGGACACACCGCTCTTGGCCGGAATGCCGACGGTGGAGAGCCAGTCCCCCGCCGCGTCGTACATCCCACAGGTCGCCATCACCGACAGCACCTGACGCACGACATCGCGGGAGAGAACCTCCTCACACGTCACGGGTTGCACGCCGCCCGCCGCCAGTGTCGCGGCCATCATGGCGAGGTCCTTGGTGGTGACCGTCACGGAGCACTGCCGGATGTATCCCTCGACGATCTCGTCGGGATCGTCCTCGAACACTTCGTATCCACGAAGGAGGTTGGCGATAGCCACATTTCGGTAGGAGTTGCCGAGTTCCGACGCAGCGACCTTCTCGTCGATCACCAGCTCACGACCCGCCAGGGACGACAGCAGGCAGCGGATGTCCTCCACCGAGTCCTCGGGCCGCCGACCGTCGAGCACCAGAGCGTGAGCGGCGAGCGCGCCCGCGTTGATCATCGGATTCAGTGGGCGTCCCGTGTTGCGTTCGAGCGAGACCTCGTTGAACGCCTCACCGGACGGCTCGACGTCGATCACGTCGAGCACGGCGCCGAATCCCCTCTGCTGCAGTGCGAGACCGTAGACGAAGGGCTTCGAGACGGACTGGATCGTGAACTCGGTGTCGTCGTCACCCACGGAGTACATCGAGCCCTCGGCAGTGACCAGGGTGAGAGCGAACCGGTCCGGGTCGGCCCTCGCCAGTTCCGGGATGTAGTCGGCGAGTGCACCCGAACTGTCGGCACATCCTCGGAGCACTTCGGTCAGGTAGTCCGGCAACGGTGAACGCATATCCTTCATCGTGACCGAATCGGGCGCCCCCCGGGCGCGGAGTGACGAACGCGATTGAACCGCCCGGCGGACGGGTATGCGACCGTCATGACTGCCCTGTCGTCGGCACTGTCCGTGCCGTTCAGAGTGGGATCCGCGCTGCGCGGAGCACGCGTGTTCCACCCGCGCGGCGCGACCTTCGAAGGGGTCGCCGATCTCGGGCCCTGGTGGCCCCGGCAGATCCCTCGCCCCACCCCTGTGATCGCGCGGGTGTCGCGGGGCATCGGCACACCCGACGGAATGCCGGATGTGCTCGGCCTCGCGCTGCGTTTTCCTCTGAAGACCGGCCCGTGGGACGTCCTGTTCGCCTCGGCGTACCTGCCCGGCCGGGTGGCGCTGCTGCCGGCCCGCTCGTGGTCGAGTGCCCGCTACAGCACACTCATGGCCTACCGGACCGATGCCGACCCGACGCCGCGGTGGATCACTGCGGTTCCGCGAGGACGACATCCGTCCTCGACCACCTCCGTCGAGGCACTCGAGGTCCCACTCGAGTTCTCCCTGCTGGTGGGTTCGGCCCGGGGCTCGCTGGAACCGGCCGGTCGCCTGACTCTGAGCCGCCGACTGCCCGAGAAGGATTCCGAGCAACCCTCCTTCGATCCCACCGTCCACTGTCCCGGATTCGTCGATCCGTGGCCGGGATGGCTCGCCGAGACGCGGCGCGACGCCTACCGGGCGAGCCGGGCCGGACGAGGCGCCTCCCTCGCCCGGCCGCAGCACACCGTCAACTGATCACCGCATCGATCGTCTTCTTCAGCGCGGACGGCTGCGCCGGTGAGCGAGGGGCATCCTCTTTCATCTCGAGCATGCGGGCACCGATGTCCTGCAACTGTTTACGGCCCAGAGCTTCGCGCACCCTGGGGAACCACTCGTCCTCCTCCTCGTCGATGTGGTGCTCGACGTTCTCGATCAGGACCGTCGTCTTCGCATCGAAACGCTCTGCGTCCGGCTTCATTCCGGCCAATTCGACGATGAGTACATCGGCGACGTGGTGCTCCTCGTAGGATTCCAGGATGTCGTCTTCGAGATCGGGGAGCAGGGAGCGCACCTCGGGGTACATGCATTCGTTCTCGAGATAGGTGTGCACGGTGAGGGCTTCGATGATCTTGTCGACGATCTTGCCCTTCTCCTTCTCCCCCTCCGCCTTCCGGAAGTCGCGGAAGAGCTTCTTGATTTCCTTGTGATCTTCCTTCAGCAACACGATCGCGTCTGTGGACACGGTTCCTCCTGCGGCGTGAGCACTACTACCCCCAGCGGGCGTGGCACAGGAATACCCATCCGGGACAACATCACACGCGCACGCGATCCGCATTCGCCAGGATCGCCGAGCGCAGTGCCGCCTCCGGACCGGTGAGAACGGACCGGCGCGCGACGAGCACGAACTCGATGTCACCGGCGTCGGGGAGCAACCGCTGAGGATCGCGCACCGGAACGAGGCCGGGCGGAGGGAGCCGCTCGGCGTGCAGCACCACACCCAGCCCGGCGAGCGCGGCAGCGCGCAGACCGTTGAGACTGTCGGTCGTGCACGCCACGCGGACGCCACGTCCAGTGCGCTGAAGGACCTCGAGGGCGATGTCGCGAGTCAGGGCCGGGGGCGGATAGGACACCAGCGGTGTGGGCTCGTCCGGGTCGAGGACGTAATCGGGGGCGGAGAGGAAGACGAGGCGCTCGCGGAGGATCATCTCACCGTGGCGGCTGCCCGGTCGGCGCTTGCCGAAGACCAGATCGAGTTCGTTGTCGTCGAGCCGGCGCTGCAGATCCTCGCTCAGATCCACGGTGAGTTCGAGATCGATGCGGGGATGACTGCGACGGAACTCGGCGAGGATCGAGGGAAGCTCGTAGAGCACCAGATCCTCGGAGACCCCGAAACGCAGCCGGCCGCTGAGCGGCGACTCCGAGAAGTGCCGGCGGGCGGCATCGTGGCGATCGAGGATCTCGCGGGCGAAGGCGACCATGTCGGCCCCGTCGGCCGTGAGCTCGACGTTGTGCGTGTCGCGGACGAAGAGGCGGCGCCCGATCTCCTTCTCGAGTCGTGCGACGTGCTGACTGACCGTCGACTGCCGCAGGCCGAGCCGCTGGGCGGCCGCGGTGAAGCCGCGCTCCCGCTCGACGGCGAGGAAGCTCCGTAGATGCACCGGATCGAACACGACCCCATTTCATCACGAATCGCGATTACAGAAAACGCGGTGACCGCCTTCTGTAATGACCTCCGGCTGCCGTACCGTCGATTCGTGCTCTCCAAGATCCCCGTGCTCGGACGGCTCGACCCGTTCCTGCTCGCCATCCTCGCCACCGTCGCCGTCGCTGCTCTGCTGCCCGCCGACGGGGTCGTACTCGACGGTGTGAACTGGGCCGCCAAGATCGCCATCGGGTTGCTGTTCTTCCTGTACGGCGCGCGCCTGTCCACGCAGGAGGCCATCGAGGGTCTCGGGCACTGGCGTCTGCACCTGACGATCCTCGCCACGACCTTCGTCGTCTTCCCGCTGCTCGGCCTGGCCGCCGAGGTGCTCGTGCCGTCGATCCTGAGCGACCCGCTCTATCTCGGCGTCCTGTACCTGTGCCTGCTGCCGTCCACGGTGCAGTCGGCCATCGCACTCGTCTCGGTGGCGCGCGGCAACATCCCGGGCTCGATCGTCTCGGCCAGCGCCTCGAGCCTCATCGGTATCTTCGCGACGCCGCTGCTGGTCGCGCTGACGATGTCCACGCAGGGCGTTCGCTTCAGCGGCTCGGCCGTGCTCGACATCGTGCTGATGCTGCTCGTGCCGTTCGTCGCAGGTCAGTTCCTGCGGCGCTGGATCGGCGGCTGGGTGAAGGCCCACGGCAAGCCGCTCAAGCTCGTCGACCGCGGATCGATCATGCTGGTCGTGTACGTGGCCTTCAGCCGGGGCATGAACGAAGGCATCTGGTCGATGATCTCGGTCGGTCGCCTGTTCGCCCTCGTCGGTGTGTGCGCGGTGCTGCTCGCAATCGTGCTCGCGCTCACCTGGTATTCGTCGCGCGGACTGGGTTTCGAGCATCAGGACCGTGTCGCGATCCTCTTCTGCGGTTCCACCAAGTCCCTCGCCACCGGTCTGCCCATGGCGATCGTGCTCTTCCCCGGCCAGCCCATCGGCCTGATCGTGCTGCCACTCATGCTGTTCCATCAGATGCAGCTCCTGGTGTGTGCGGTCCTCGCCGGGCGGTTGGCGAAGAAGACACCGGAAAGCCTCGCAGTCGTGTGACAGAGCACCTGTCCGACAGAAGGGATGCGACGAGACGACGACCGCCCCCTCGAACGACGCCGTGTCCGAGCCGGTGGAGCTGGAGGTCATCCGGTACGAGGTCGAGCCCCGTGGCGCCGCCCGGCGCAACGGTGTGGCCGGACAGCTTCACCCTCCGGATCCGTGTGCAGATTCGACATCTGTCAATATAGACAGATGTCGAATCAAGATCTCGCGGGCGACGACGTGTGTGGCTCTCCACTCGTGCGCGAACCCTTGACAGGGGCTCGCGCCGCCGACCTCGCCCGGATGTTCAAGGCACTCGGCGATCCGGTGCGCCTGCGGTTGCTGTCGCTCGTCGCGAGCCATGCCGGCGGTGAGGCGTGCGTATGCGACATCTCGGGCTCGTTCGATCTGTCCCAACCGACGATCTCGCACCACCTCAGAGTTCTGCGCGAGGCGGGCCTGCTCGAGTGCGAGCGTCGCGGAACGTGGGTGTACTACCGGGTGGTTCCGGCCGCACTACGACAACTCTCCGATGTGCTCGTGACCGAATCGGCCGGGGTACCCGCATGAGGGAGCGCACTGCTGTGGACAGCCCCGTCATGGGCAGGATGTCGACACTCGATCGCTTCCTTCCCCTCTGGATCGGCACCGCCATCGTCATCGGCCTGCTGCTCGGGCGCACGGTTCCCGGACTCGGAGAAACCCTGGGCTTCATCGAGATCGACGGAATCTCGCTGCCGATCGCCCTCGGTCTTCTGATCATGATGTATCCGGTGCTGGCGAAGGTGCGCTACGACCGTCTCGACACCGTCACCGGCGACCGCACCCTGTTGATCTCGTCGCTGATCCTCAACTGGATCGTCGGTCCCGCACTGATGTTCGCGCTGGCGTGGCTGATGTTGCCGGATCTGCCCGAATACCGTACCGGTCTGATCATCGTCGGTCTCGCACGCTGCATCGCGATGGTGATCATCTGGAACGACCTGGCGTGCGGCGACCGGGAGGCTGCTGCCGTGCTGGTCGCGATCAACTCGGTCTTCCAGGTGATCATGTTCGCCGCCCTCGGCTGGTTCTATCTGTCGGTGCTGCCCGGATGGCTCGGCCTCGAGCAGACCGGACTCGACGTCTCCCCGTGGCAGATCGCGAAATCCGTGCTGATCTTCCTCGGGATCCCACTCGTGGCCGGTTTCCTCACCCGTCGTGTCGGCGAAAAGGCCAAGGGCCGCAGCTGGTACGAGCAGACCTTCCTTCCGCGTATCGGACCGTGGGCACTGTACGGGTTGCTGTTCACCATCGTGATCCTGTTCGCGTTGCAGGGCGAGCAGATCACTTCACGACCGCTCGACGTCGTACGCATCGCCCTGCCATTGCTGGCGTACTTCGCGATCATGTGGGGGAGCGGGTATCTGTTCGGTGCTGCCCTGGGACTCGGCTACGAACGCACCACCACACTTGCCTTCACCGCCGCGGGAAACAACTTCGAACTCGCCATCGCCGTCGCGATCGGCACGTTCGGGGTTGCGTCCGGGCAGGCCCTGGCGGGAGTCGTCGGCCCTCTCATCGAAGTGCCCGTCCTCGTCGCACTCGTCTACGTGGCTCTGGCTCTGCGCACACGTTTCGCCACACGCGCCGGAGGTGTGTCGTGACCGCTGTTCCGTCGGTGCTGTTCGTGTGCGTCCACAATGCCGGTCGGTCCCAGATGGCAGCCGGATTCCTGAGCCACCTCGCGGGGGGACCGCATCACCGTCCGTTCCGCCGGGTCCGCGCCTGCCGACGAGGTGAACCCTGCTGCGGTCGCAGCGATGGCCGAGGTCGGAATCGACATCTCCGGCGAGAACCCGAAGATCCTCACCGCCGACGCCGTGCAGGCCTCCGACGTCGTGATCACAATGGGGTGCGGCGACACCTGCCCGGCGTTCCCCGGCACCTCGTACCGGGATTGGGCGCTCGACGACCCGGCCGGACGAGGAATCGACGCCGTGCGTCCGATCCGTGACGAGATCCGGGCGAAGGTCGAAGCTCTGATCGCCGAGCTGACATCGCCGGCATGATCGAGTTCGACGACCGCATCCACCGGGTACCCACAGGTCTGTCACACTGGGCGCCCGCGTAGGGCGCTCGGTGTGGACGCCCGTCGTTCCCGGCATGCTCCGGACACCGCGTTGCACGTCATCGCAGGTCCGGTAGCGTTCCGAGACGACTCGTAATTGCGTGTCGGTCGATCGGCTCGGTGCAGCCGAACTGTGGGAGGTTCCCGTGGCTGGTGGTCTCGTCGCCCTTCTGGACGACGTCGCGGTACTTGCGAAGGCAGCCGCGGCATCCATAGACGACATCGGCGCTGCGGCCGGCAGGGCGAGCGTCAAGGCAGCGGGCGTGGTCGTCGACGACACGGCCGTTACCCCTCGCTACGTGCACGGGTTCACCCCCGATCGCGAGCTGCCGATCATCCGCAAGATCGCGATCGGGTCGATCCGCAACAAGCTGCTGATCATCCTGCCGGTCGCGATGATCCTGAGTCAGTTCCTCCCGCAGGCCCTGCCGTATCTGCTCATCGCCGGCGGTCTGTTCCTCTGCTACGAGGGCGCCGAGAAGGTCTACGAAGCACTCACCGGCGGTCACCACGAAGAAGAAACCACCGCGGCGGAGAAGGGCCCCGAGTTCGAGAAGGCCATGATCGGCGGCGCGATCCGCACCGATCTCATCCTGTCCGCCGAGATCATGGTGATCTCGCTGGCCTCGGTCGAGGACGAACCCTTCCTGACCCGTCTGCTCGTCCTCATCGTCGTCGCCGTCCTCATCACCGTCCTGGTGTACGGCGTGGTCGCCCTGATCGTGAAGATGGACGACGTCGGCCTGGCGCTCGCGAAACGGAAGTCCACCTTCGCTCAGCGCGTCGGTCGCGGTCTCGTCACGGCGATGCCCAAGCTGATGACCGTTCTCACCGTTGTCGGTATCGCCGCCATGCTGTGGGTCGGTGGGCACATCCTGCTCGTCAACGTCGGCGAGGCCGGATTCCACTGGCCCGCCGATCGCCTGCACGACCTCGAGCACTGGTTCGGCGAACTCGTGCACGGCGGATTCGGCGGCGTTCTGTCGTGGACGGCGGGGACGATAGCGTCGGCCGTCGTCGGTCTCGTCGTGGGCGCGATCGTCGTGCTGATCATGCACCTGATCCCGCGGCGGAAGAAGGCCGACGCCGCGCACTGACACACGAGTCGCTCGGCCGAACAGGTCACTCCGGGGCTCGGCCCCGGACCGACCACGCGAACGCCCTCATGAGACCGGGATCCTTGACGCCGCGCTCGGCTTCGATACCGCTGGAGACGTCGACACCCCACGCCCCGGACGTGGCGATCGCCTTCTTCACATTCTCCGGATTCAGTCCGCCGGCCAGGATCCATCGACCGGACGGCAGAGCACTGCGATCCTGCCAGTCCCACGTCTTGCCGGCACCGGCGACGGCGCCGTCGACGAGCAGCAGGTCGGCACCGAAGTCCTCGGACAGTGCCTCGGCTCCTCCGGTGTTGACCGCGCGGATCACCGTCAGCCCGGCGTCGTGCAATATGCGTACGTCGTCGGCCGACCGCAGGTCGTGCACCTGGACGTGGTCGAGATCGGCGGCGCGGGCGGTCGCGATGATCTCGTCGAGCGGCATCTTCACGTAGACGCCGACCGCGAGTGTTCCGGCGGGCACGCGGGTGCGAAGGGCTGCAGCCCGGTCGGGGGGGATTCGACGGGGACTCTCGGCGAAGACGAAACCGACCGCGTCGACATCCAGTTCGACGGCGAGATCGACCGTCGCCTCGTCCTGCAATCCGCACATCTTGATGAACGTCATCGTCTGCCTTCCCACCGGTCCGCCACGTCGAGGATAGGCCCGGCAGTGACGCAGACGATCGCCGCGCCTACCGCGACAACTCGTCGGCCAGGTCGGCGGGAACGGTCATGGGCGTGGTCAGCCCTGCACTCACTCGTCCCGTGTTGCCCTCGGGATATCGTCCCGTCCACGAGCCTGGGGCAGCGACGAGGATTCGCACCACCTGCCCGAGCGCCTCCCGCCGATCACGTTGCCGCAATGCGAGGGCGAGCATGGCCACGTGATTGCACGTGTGCAACCACGGATCCGGCTGGGACGCAATGTGGGCACGCTCGAGGTGACGCCACCGATCCTCTGCTTCTGCAGCATTTTTCGCTGCGTCCATCTCGTGCCGATACACCTCACGAGCCCTGTCCGTCATTCGTGCCTTCATCGATGTCCGCCCTTCTCGTCGTCACAGCAATCGCAATGGGTTCCGGTTGCCGACGTAAGCAGCACTCGGGGTCGACCTCCAGCACGAGACCGATCAGGCCGTCGAGTGCATGCCCGATTCGGGGATCCGCCGACTCGTATCGATTCCGCCGACTTTCCGGACCGCGACCACCGATTCGCAACCCCACAGGCATGCCAGGTGATTCGAGAGGATCTGCCGGGAGACGCCGGCCTGTTCCGCGAGACCGGACGGATAGCCGGGCACCCACTCGTTTCGCGGATTCGATCAACGGCAGCAGTTCGGATCCAGAACGACCCTGAGCGCCTCGAGGGACTCGGATCGGGCGCGGTGATAGACGTTCATTCCGCGTCGCTCGGATTCGATCATGCCGGCCTTGCGCAGTTGTCCGAGATGATGGCTCACCGTCGATTCCGCAAGATCCACACCGGCTGCAAGATCGCAGGTACACACCGCGCCTTCGTCTGCGGTGAGCAGGATCGACACGAGTTTGATGCGCACCGGATCGGCCAGGGCCTTCAGCCTCAACGCGACCCCGAGGGCGGCATCGTCACTCATCGGTGCGGCCGATACCGGTGCGCAGCAGATCGGAGCGCGAACATCGATCACAGGCAGAGCTTTCGGCATGATTCGACTCTAGCTACCTTCTTGACATATGTCGAAATAGGGGAGGATCCTATGGAAGTAATTCGATATATGCCACACAAGTGGAGGCTGTCATGTCACGCATCCAGTTCGCCCTCAACGTCGACGATCTGCCCGAAGCGGTCGCCTTCTACTCGACACTGTTCGGCACCGAACCGGCCAAACTCGAACCGGGCTACGCCAACTTCGCGATCGCCGATCCACCGTTGAAACTGGTGCTGTTCGAGAACCCGGGCAAGGGCGGCACGATCAACCATCTCGGGGTCGAGGTCGACTCGTCCGAGAAGGTGCACACCGAGATCGCCCGTCTGACCGAAGCCGGCCTGTTCACCGACGAGGAGATCGGCACGACCTGTTGCTACGCCACCCAGGACAAGGCGTGGGTCACCGGACCGGCGGGGGAGAAGTGGGAGGTGTACACCGTCCTGGCAGATTCGGAGACCTTCGGGTCGAGCCCACAGCACCTCGACGGTCCGCAGGAATCCGGCAGCGGAGCCTGCTGCACGGCCGGCGCCCCGGACGAGCAGCAGGACGACAACTCCACGTCGAAGGCCGACGCAACCTCCTGCTGCTGAGCACCTTTCGCTACGAATCTCGCAGAGTCAGGACGAGGGATGTCGCCTCCCCCCAGGGCGAGGCGACAACTCGGATCAACCTCGCGCCATGTCCACGAACCGCGACAGGTGCAGCTGGTGGGCAACAGTGATGGTTGCGGTCGGGCCGTTACGGTGCTTGCCGACGATGAGGTCGGCCTCGCCACCACGCGGGTCGTCGCGCTCGAACGCATCAGGGCGGTGCAGCAGGATGACCATGTCGGCGTCCTGCTCGAGGCTGTTGTGCACCGCGATGCCGTCGGCGACGAAATTGTGTGTGCCGGGCACCGTTCCGTCGTAGACGTCCTGTTCGCCGAGGCTCGTGATCGAGACGATCTCGTCCCAGAACACGTTGTTGGTGGCGACCATGTCGATGTCGGCCGTGTCGAGGACGTCGGCGACCCGGGCAAGTCGCGAGCGTGCGCCCGTGGCGGTACGCGGGGTGGGGGATGCGACCGGCCCGATCGGGGCGAGCTGCTCGACCGCCAGAAGTTCGCCGAGCTCGGCTTCGATCTCGGGCGTGACGGTGTCGGGGCTGTGCTTGACGAGCTTCGGGCCGAGCTGCGCCAGGACCCACTGCGCCGCGGTTCCGTGCTTGCCCACGTCGTGGAGGAAGACCGCCTGGTTCTCCGCCCCGGCGACCGTGACGTCCCAGCCGCCACCGGCGTCGGTGATCCGCGCGAACACGCCGATGCGCAGGAGCAGGCGAGCGAGATCGTCGGCGAGACGACGGTCCGCCGACCGGTAGCGGACGACGGCGCGGGCGGCCCCTGCGTCCCAGGCGACCTCACCGCCGTCTTCCCAGATGTGGCAGACCAGCTCGGCGACCTGCTCCTTGGGGAGCGAGAACGCGCGGGTGGGGACCGGTCGGCCGGCCACGGCGGTATCTGCGAGAGCGGCCACCTCGTCGTCGGACGCGGGCATGACGTCGAGGGGTGCGGGCACCGCGCGCGGCACTGCGACGCGCTCACCGGCGATCAACTCGCCCAGCGGCATCCACCCGTCGATGGTGAGGAAGGGATGGTTCGCCGTGGCGTCGACACGGCGCCCCGAGGCCAGCTCCAATCGGAAGACTTCCTTACGTCCGCTGGGGAAGACCTTCACCATCGGCCGGACGACCATCCGCATGCGTTCGTCGAGCGACCACACGAGGGGCTCCTCGCCCGACTCGAGCAGTTCGCCGAGCGGGACCTCGGCACCGGTGTCGGCGCGCATGATGCGCGTGGATGCCGGCAGGCAACCCGACTCACGAAGATCGGAGACCTGCGGCCGCTTGTCGGTGCGCTGCTCCGGGCCACGGTTGAGCTGACACACCGCGACGACCGGAACCTCGAGCTCCTTCGCCAGAAGCTTGAGGCTACGGGAGAATTCGGAGACCTCCTGCTGACGCGACTCGACCTTCTTACCGGACGACATGAGCTGCAGGTAGTCGATGACGATGAGACGAATGTCGTGTTTCTGCTTGAGCCGCCGCGCTTTTGCGCGAATCTCCATCATCGTGAGGTTCGGTGAGTCGTCGATGAACAACGGCGCCTCGCTGATCTCGCTCATGCGGCGGGCGAGGCGCGTCCAGTCGTCGTCCGTCATGCGTCCGGATCGCATGTCGCCGAGCTTGATCTTCGCTTCCGCGGACAGCAGACGCATGACGATCTCGGTCTTGCCCATCTCGAGAGAGAAGATGACCGACGCCATGCCGTGCTTGATGGAGCACGACCGCATGAAGTCCATGCTGAGCGTGGAGTTGTGCGTGGGCACCATCGCGCGACCCGCGAGGTACATGTGGTCGCCGTCGACCTCGACGCACCGCACCGGGACCGACGGAACCGGGCGGACGGCGACGACGCGGCGCCCACGCGGCACCTCAGCACGGCATTCCTTGTGCCGCACGGCCTTACTGGGCAACACGAAGACGTCGTCGTCGGCGGTGAAGGAGATCTCGACGCCGTCGAGAGCGGGTGCGTAACCGAGACCTGCGAGGAGCTCGGCGACGCCCTGCGCCAACTGCTCGGACGAGCCGACGAACCGGATGGTGCCGTCGTCGTCGATTTCTCCACCGGCGTCGAGCAGACCCGCGAGGAGTTCGCGGCGTTGCTGTTCGGATGCCCGCTGGTACCCGGCGGGGATGTGGGCACCGAGGGCGACGAGGGCGCTGGTGAAGCCGCCCTCGCCTTCGACCCGCATGTGCAGCTCGGGATCGGCCGACGGACCGCCGAGCCACGCACCGAGCGTGAAGGGGGAGACCGGCAGTTCGACGGCGGGAAGCGCCAGGGGAGCGGCATTGGCGATATCGTGCCGCGCCTCGGCGGTGGCGACGAGTTCACCGGTGGTGCGGATCGCGCCGTCGCCGGTGCGCCACTGGTGCTGCTCGTCGGCGACGATCACAGTGCCGTCGGAGAACACGACGTCGAAGCACGGACGGCCGTGCATCACCTCGGTGGCGGCGAGGACGCGCGTAGGTCGGCCGTCGGCGCCGAGGAGTTCGTCGCCCACGCCGACCTCGCCCATGGTGGTCCAGCCGGTGGGGGTGGGCAGGGGGGTGTCGAGCGCGAGGGCCTTACCCACACCGGGGCGGGCGGCGACGATGATCATCTGGCCGGCGTGCAGCCCGTTGGTGAGCTCGTCGAGTTCGGCGAAGCCGGTGGGCACACCGAGGGAGATGCCACCGCGACTGGCGATGGAGTCGATCTCGTCCATCGTGGGCTGCAGAAGTTCTTCGAGCGGCACGAAGTCTTCGGTGGTGCGTCGTTCGGCGACCTCGAAGACCTCGGCCTGTGCGCGGTCGACGACCTCGGCGACATCCTGACCTTCGGCACCGGCGTAGCCGTACTGGACGATGCGGGTGCCGGCCTCGACGAGCCGTCGCAGGACGGCCTTCTCGGCGACGATCTCGGCGTAGTAGCCGGCGTTGGCCGCGGTGGGCACGGTCTGGGTGAGTGTGACGAGGTAGGCGGCTCCGCCGAGACGCTTGAGTTCGCCGCGCCGGTCGAGTTCGGCCGACACGGTGACCGGGTCGGCGGGTTCGCCACGGCTGTAGAGATCGAGGATCGCGTCGTACACGGCCTGGTGAGCGGGCCGGTAGAAGTCGCCGGGCCTCAGTACCTCGAGAACGTCGGCGATGGCGTCCTTGCTCAGCAGCATGCCGCCGAGCACGGACTGCTCGGCCACGAGATCCTGAGGGGGCTGGCGGCCGAAGTCTCCACTCGGTTCCTCGGGAGGTCCCGAATATTCGGGATTACCACGATCGTCAACGACGGCCACTGCAGTGCCTGCCTTCCTCCACATGTCCCCACTCGGTGCGCTGCGCACCGGCGGATACCTGCACGCACTCCCGGTGTCGGTACCCGGGGTTTCGTGTCCGGTTCTACTCGCCCCTACCGACATCCTGTGTGTGGAGTCGTGCGCCCGACGTTAGGGATCTGGATGATCGTCCACAACTCGGGTTGTGCACACACTTGGGGATGAATTGTGGAAAGGGGAGGACAGGGTTGTGCACCGGATGTGCACAACCTGGGGACAACACATCTCACATCTCACATCTCCGCAGGTAGAAAGCAGAAAATGGCTTTTCACACCTGTGGAGGAAAAGAATTTCGGCGTGTCGCCGGGCCGGGCGTGTTCACCCTTTCGTTCCCCGAACGACATTCCGAGGAGTCACAACGGTGTGGTTTACCCCCCGGTTTATCCACAGGCTGTGCACAGACGACGAGGAGCCCCACGCCAAGCAGGCGCGGGGCTCCTCGGGAGGCCGGAATCAGGCAGCCACGACGTTCAGAGTGAACTTCGCGGTGACGTCCGGGTGCAGCTTCACGACGATCTGGTGCTTACCGGTCGCCTTGATGTGAGCCTTGGGCAGCTCGACGATGCGCTTGTCGACAACCGGGCCACCGGCAGCCTTGAGAGCACCGGCGACATCGGCAGCGGTGACCGAGCCGAACAGCTTGCCCGAGTCGCTCGAGGTCTTGACGCTCAGCGAGACGTCCTCGAGGCCCTCGATGGCGGTCTTGAGCTCCTGGGCGTGCTCGAGACCACGCACGGCGCGAGCCTCCTGAGCACGGCGGATGCCCTCGACCTGCTTCTGGGCACCGCGGGTGGCAACGATCGCCAGGCCGCGGGGCAGCAGGTAGTTGCGGCCGTAGCCGTCCTTGACCTCAACGGTGTCGCCAGGCGCACCGAGGTTGTCCACGTCAGCAGTAAGGATGAGCTTCATCGTGTCCCTCCCTTTCCTCAGCGAGTCGTCGAGACGTAAGGGAGCAGAGCCACCTCACGAGAGTTCTTCACAGCAACAGCGACGTCGCGCTGGTGCTGCACGCAGTTGCCGGTGACGCGGCGAGCGCGGATCTTGCCGCGATCGCTGACGTACTTGCGCAGCAGCGTCGTGTCCTTGTAATCGATCTGCACGTTCTTTTCCTTGCAGAAGGTGCAGACCTTCTTCTTCAAAACCTTCTCGCGCGCGGGCGACTTAGGCATGGTCGTTCTCCGTAATTTTGGATGTTCCGATCGAGGTCGGATCAGAACGGAGGCTCGTCGTCCCCGGAACCGCCGAAGGAGCCCGACTGCGGGGCATCGCCCCACGGGTCGTCTCCGCCGACGTTCGTGTTCTGAGCGGGACGGCCACCGCCCGATCCACCGGAGGAACCACCGAAGCCTCCGCCACCGCCGCCGCGACCGGCCTTGGTGACCTTGGCCGTGGCGTAACGGAGCGAGGGGCCGATCTCGTCGACCTCGAGCTCCACGACAGTGCGCTTCTCGCCTTCACGCGTCTCGTAGCTGCGCTGCTTGAGCCGGCCCTGCACGATCACACGCGAGCCGCGAGTCAAGCTCTCGGCCACGTTCTCCGCTGCCTCACGCCAGATGTTGCAGCGCAGGAACAGAGCCTCGCCGTCCTTCCATTCGTTGGACTGACGGTCGAACACGCGGGGCGTGGATGCGACGGTGAAATTCGCAACCGCAGCACCCGCGGGGGTGAAACGCAGTTCGGGGTCGGCGGTCAGATTGCCGACCACGGTGATGACGGTATCGCCTGCCATGTGGTTCCTCCTGCAGTGTGGGGAGTCCTGATGCGCCAGAGCCTACGGCCCGGCGCCGACAGGCTCACTTGCCGTGGCGCAGAACCTTGGTGCGGAGCACCGACTCGTTCAGGCCGAGCTGGCGATCCAGCTCTGCAACGGCAGCAGGCGTCGCGCTGATGTCGACCACCGCGTAGATGCCTTCGCTGTTCTTGGCGATCTCGTAGGCGAGACGGCGCTTACCCCACACGTCGACCTTGTCGACCTTGCCGCCTTCCTGGCGAATGACGTTGAGGAACGTCTCCAGCGAGGGAGCGACGGTGCGCTCGTCCAGGCTGGGGTCCAGGATGATCATCAATTCGTAATGACGCATAAGACCTCATCACCTCCTATGGACTGTGAACGGTCACGGACGTTCCGTGACAGGAGGGTCGTTGCGTCAGCAACCCATGAAGGGTACACGACAGCCCGGCGACCAGCGAAATCGCCGGCCTTCGCAGGCAGAGGAATTGTCCTAGGGTGAGGACATGCGCACGAGTTCCGGGACCGTCTCGCTCGTCGCCGTCCTGACGTGCGCGGTGATGATGTGGTTCGGCTACCTGAACAAGGCCCGGTGCGCCGGCCCCACCTTCGACGCCGAGGGCCGCACGCTGCGGTTCGAGGACATCAAGGACGCGAACGTCTGCTATTCCGACATCCAGCAGTTGTGGATCGGCCGCGGTATCAACACGCACGTGTTCCCCTTCGTCGACGGGGGCATCACCTCCTCGGGAGCGCTGACCGGAGGCACCGTCGAATACCCCGTGCTCAGCGGGGTGCTCATGTGGGTCGGAGCGATCGGTGC